>NZ_JBFUGT010000471.1:0-3640 GCF_056402775.1 Rhodococcus sp. P3_B8 | reverse complement strand
GGCGAGAACGGCGGCCTGTTCCCGGAAGAGCGCGATCAGCTGGTCCATGGTGGTGTCCTCGGGTTCTCGTGTGACGGTGGGCGATGCGGTGACGGTGGCCTGGGCCGCGGCGGCGGGTGCGTCCTCGGGTGTCCAGAAGCGGGCGGTGGTGGCGAACTGGTATCCGCTGAGCCGCCGCCGGACCCGTGAGTCCGGTTCGTACAGCGCATCCCACACGGGGTTCAGTCCGTCCCGGTACAGGGCGGCGACGGTGTCGGGGAGTTCGGCTCCGGTCGCGGCGGGACCGGGGCACGGTGCCAGGTGCCGCGCGGGCGAATCGGGATGGGCGCGAGCGACGAGCGGCAACAGGATTCGTGCGGGGCCCACCTCGATCAGGTGGGTCGGATCGCAGGTCAGGGCGGCCGCGGTGGCGTCCGCGAACCGCACGGTCGCCGTGATGTGGTCGGTCCAGTAGGCCGCGTCCATCGGCTCGTCGACGTCGAGCAACCGGCCGCGTGTGGTGGAGAAGATCGGGATCTCGGGCTGTCGGTACGTGCAATCGGCGGCGACCTCCGCGAACGCGTCCTGCATCGGCGCCATGGCGGGGGAGTGGAAGGCATGCGACACGGTGAGCCGGCGGACGCGGAGTCCGGCCGCGGTCAGTGCGGCGCCGAGGCGTTCGAGTGCGTCGGCAGCCCCCGACAGCACCACGTCCCGCGGCCCGTTCACCGCCGCCAGCGCGGCCGCGGGTTCGCCGGCGAGCAGGTCGGCGACCTCGTCCGGGGTGGCCCGGACCGCGAGCATCGTCCCGCCGGCGGGCAGTTGCTGCATGAGCCGTCCCCGCGCGACGATCAGCCGGCACGCGTCGTCCAGGTCGAACACGCCGGCGTGCGCCGCGGCGGCGTACTCGCCGACGCTGTGACCGACCAGCCACGCCGGTTCGATACCCAGCTCGCCGAGCGTCCGGGCGAGCGCGTATTCGACCGCGAACAGGGCGGGCTGCGCGAACTCGGTCCGGTGGATGTTGTCACCGGCATCGAACAGCATCTCCCGCACCGAGCGGCCCAGATGCGGTGTCATCCGCTCGTCCACGTCGGACAGTGCACGCCGGTAGCCGCCGTGGTGCTCGTGCAGCGCGCGGGACATTCCCGGGTGCTGCGCGCCCTGACCGGTGAAGAACCAGCCGATGCTGACGGGGCGGGCCGCGCCGGACAGCGACGCGCGCAGGTCTTCGTCGGCCGCGACCGCGCGCAGCGCCGCGACGGCCTCGTCCCGGTGGTGTGCGGTGAGCGCGAGGCGGTGGCGCCCGGATGCCTTGACCGTGTTGGTGGTCCAGCACACCCGGCCCAGATCCGCGCCGGGTCGTGCGAGATCGTCGGCCAGGACGGCGGCGGTGCGGGCGAGGCCGTCCGGGTTGTTCGACGACAGGGTGAGCACGCCGCCGCCGGTGCTCGGCGCGGCCGGGGTGGTGGCGGGCGCGGAGCCCAGCAGCATGTGGGCGTTGGTGCCGCCGAGGCCGAAACTGCTGACGGCGCCGTGCGCGTCGTCGTCGGCCAGCGTCATCGGCTCGGACAGGAGCCGGAGGCCGTTGTCCGCCAGGCGGAGTCGCGGGTTCGCGTCCTCCGCGTAGCGGCTGGGGGGTACCACGCGGTGGTGCAGGGAGAGTGCCACCTTGATCAGGCCGGCCACGCCGGCCGCCCCCTCCGTGTGGCCGAGATTGCCTTTGATCGATCCGATCGCGCACGGCTGCGGCCGGGTCACCCCGTGGACGTGGCCGAGGGCCTTGACCTCGATCATGTCGCCGAGCACCGTCCCGGTGCCGTGGGCCTCGACGAACGCGACCTGGGCGGGCGTGACACCGGCACGCCGGTAGGCCGTCTCGACGACCTGCTGCTGGGCCCAGCGGTTGGGTGCGGTGATCCCGTTGCTGCGGCCGTCGTTGTTGACGGCGCTGCCCTTGATCACCGCGTAGATCGGCAGGCCCTCGGCCTGCGCGTCCTCGAGCCGGCGCAGCACGAGCACCGCGACACCCTCGCCGCGACCGATGCCGTCCGCCGTCCCGCTGAACGGTTTGCACCGGCCGTCCGGTGCGGACAGCCCGGCCTGGGTGTAGAAGACGTTCACCGTGGGGGTCAGGGTGAGGTTGACGCCCCCGGCGAGGGCCTGATCGCATTCCCCGGACCGCAGCGCCGCGCAGGCCAGATGGACGGCGACGAGGGACGACGAGCAGGCCGTGTCGATCGCCATGCTCGGGCCCTGCAGGTTCAGGTGATAGGACACCCGGTTGGCGGTCATGAAATAGCCGTTGCCGCTGCCGAGTTGGGGGGTGATACGCGAGGCGTCACGCATCTGGAGATTCCACTCGTTGGCCATGACGCCCACGTACACGCCGGTGTTCGACCCGGCCTGCGCCCGCGGGTCCAGGGTGGCGTCCTCGAGCGCACGCCACGCCGCCTGCAGCAGCAGCCGCTGTTGCGGGTCCATCGCCGCGGCCTCGCGGGGCGCGATGCCGAAGAATTCGTGGTCGAACGCGTCGGCATCGGTGAGGAATCCGCCGCTGCGGTTGTTGACCGCGCCGGGACCACCGGCGGCGTCGAAGACGTCGTCCGCGTTCCATCTCGAGGCGGGGACATCGGTGATTCCGTCGCCGCCGCCCATCAACAGCGCCCACAGCGCGTCGGCGTCGGGTGCCTGCGGGAAGCGGCAGTCGAGGCCGACGACGGCGACGTCGGTCATGAGGCCGTCCGGTACCGGGCCGCGGCCTCGCCGACGACGAAGACGGCCATTTCGGCGATGGTCGGATACTCGAACACCACGGTGGGATCGAGTTCGAGGTCCCAGCGGTCCTCGATCTCGCCGCACAGGCTCACCGCGGACACCGATTCGATTCCCAGTTCGGCGAGGGGCAGGTGGGGGTCGACCTCGCGCACCGGTTGTTCGGTGTGGAAGGCCACCCTGCCGGCGAGCCAGTCGATGACGGGTGCGTGGTCGCGCGGGGTGCTCTGTTCGGGGATACGCATGGGTGTTCTCTCCTGGTCGGTGATCGGGGGTCAGGCGGGTGCTGCGACGGCGGTGGTCCGGAGGCGTTGCACCGCCGGGTCGATATCCTCGTGCAGCACCGCGTCGACGCGGGACTGCAGGAACGACGCGCGCATCGATCTGCGCTGGACCTTCCCGCTCGTGGTGCGGTGCACCCCGTGCCGGTCGACGAGCACCACACTCGGGGCGTGGACGTCGAAGTCGCGGGCGACGGCGAGCCGGATCCGGCGTGCGAGGCCGGGCAGCGTCAGGTCGTCGATCAGCGCGGTCTTGACCTCGTGGATCACCAGCAGCCGCTCGTGCTGCCCGGTATCCATCGACAGCACCACCCCGGTGGCACCGGTGAGCGCCGGGTGCAGGTCCCGGACGGCCTCCTCGATGTCCTGCGGGTACAGGTTGCGGCCGTTGACGATCAGCAGGTCCTTCAGGCGGCCGGTGACGTAGAGGTGACCGTCGTCGTCGGTCACCCCGAGGTCACCGGTGCGCAGGTACGGTCCGTCGCCGGCGAGGGTGGCGCGGAACTTCTGCTCGGTCTCGTCCGGCCGGTTCCAGTAGCCGGCGGCGACGCTGCCACCGGAGATCCAGATCTCCCCGACCCGGCCGTGCGGCAGCTCCCGGCCGG
>NZ_JBFUGT010000470.1:0-3660 GCF_056402775.1 Rhodococcus sp. P3_B8 | reverse complement strand
CGACGAAGACGTCGCCTTCGCGTGTGGTGGTCGTCTTGCCGGGTTCGCCGTCGCCGATGAACCAGCCGGGTTCACTCACCAGCCGGAACACCCGCTCGATGGGGGCGTCGATCTGAATCTCGCGCTCGATCCTGTCCTGGGATGCGTCCGGAACGCTCATGATCATCCTCACCTCTCGACAATGTGCTACCTCACGGTTGCACATCGGCGGCCATTTGCGCAACCGTCAGGTTGCACTAGCGGGGGTGGGGGCAGGAAAGACGCGTCCGGGCGCCCGCCGGTCGCCGGAAGGCGATGGGGCGGGCACCCGGGGAACGTGTCAGCTGAAGTGCGCCAGCAGGGCGTCGCGCTGACGGTCGCCGAGGCCACGGAGGCGGCGCGTCGGAGCGATCTCCAGGTTGGCCATGATCTCCTGGGCCTTCACCTTGCCGATCTTCGGCAGGGCTTCCAGAATGGCGCTGACCTTGGTCTTTCCGATGATGTCGTCGACATCGGCCTTGGAAAGGACCTGCTTGAGGGTGATGTCACCGGACTTGAGCTTGTCCTTGAGCTCTGCGCGTGCCTTACGAGCGGCGGCGGCCTTCTCGAGAGCTGCTGCCCGCTGTTCGTCAGTGAGCTGGGGAAGTGCCACGATGTCTCCTTCATTCGGGGTACGTATCGAACACCGTAGCGAGAGAACCGCTACTTCACCGCATCCATCGGACGTGTCGCGGATCCTGTCCGATTCGACACGCCCCGCTCACGGGTCCGACGGCGCGGAAAATACCAGGACGCGGGCCGTGCGCTGTGTCATGCTCGACGTGTTCCGATCGGTTCAGTTCACACGTCGAGTTCAGGAAGGACGTAGCGATGCGCGCACTGCCCACAGCCCACGCAGCCCGGTTGCAGCCGTCACGCACGGGCATCGCCTCCTCCTTCCCCGTCGGCAGGCAAGGCGAACGCGGGATCATGCCCGCCCCGAAGACCCACCGCACCGCCAGCCACGCCTGACTCGACTTCCGTCGGCCGGCGTGCCCCCACCGCCGCGAACCGACAGAACCGAGATCTCCCGTGAGGCACTTCTCCCGCAACCCACCCGGCAGCACCCTCGACGCCCGCAACTGGTCGCGTGCGGATGTGCTGGTCCTCAATGTGACGTACGAGGCCCTCTGCGAGATTCCCGCCGAGCGCGCCGTCGTGCTGATCAGTGTCGGTGCGGCCGAGACGGTCGCGGATCGGGAGCCGCCGTTCCCGATCCGCTCGCAGCACGTCGAGATCAGCCTGCCGCAGACCATCCGCCTGCTGCGTTACGTCTACGTCGCGCGCTCCGTGCTGGTGACCGACAGCAGCCGCGCGACGTTCGCGGGCGTGTTCCGCCGCGACCGCAATCGTTGCGGCTACTGCGCCGAGCCGGTCGCGACGACCATCGACCACGTGCTGCCGAGGAGCCGCGGTGGCCCGAACACCTGGGCCAACCTCGTGGCCTGCTGCGTCCCCTGCAACCAGAGGAAGGCCGACCGCACACCGGAGGAGGCGGGAATGCCGCTCCTCTGGGAGCCGAAGGCGCCCCGGCACATCGAAAAGGCGCAGCGGCAGATCTGGAGGGATCTCGCGGCGGTCTGACCGCGAGACCCCCACACCCGCCTCCACCCGACCGACCTTCTCCCGGGAAGGGGAGATTTCCCGATGACCGACGTCCTGGACACGACCCTGTCCACCCTGCTGCCTGCCTCCGACGACCCCGCGGGCTGGGTCGACGCCGCGTGTCGCGCCGACCCCGAGCCGGACCGGTGGTTCCCGTTCCCGACCGAGGATTTCGCGTACGCGCGCGACGTGTGTCATCACTGCCCACTGCGGACGCGCTGCGAGCTGTTCGCCAGGGCCACCGGCCAGTCCGGCGTGTGGGGTGGCAAGGAATTCGATCGGGGTCGCGAGAAGCGGGCGTGACTCCGCCTCGGCGCGGCCCCGGTCCGCCGGCTACCGGCCCAGGATCTCGGGCAGCGCGACGTCCTCGCCCCGCACGTGCTCGGAGAGGAACGAGAGCACGACCTGGTACCAGACCTTCGCGTTCTGCGGGGTGAGGATCCAGTGGTTCTCGTCCGGGAAGTAGAGGAAGCGGTGTTCGGTGCGACCGTCGTCGTCCGCGGGCAACCCCGACTCGGACAGCAGCTCGAACCACAGCCGCAACCCGTCGCCGATCGGTACGCGAAAGTCCTTGTCGCCGTGAATGACCAGCATCGGAGTGACGATGTCCGCGACATACAGGTGGGGCGAATTCTCCACCGCCATCTCGGGCGTCATCTCCCGCTGCCAGTACCAGGCGGCGTCGGTGGTGGGGCCGAACTGGTCCAGCGCCCAGAGGCTGGCGTGGGTGACGATCGCCTTGAACCGGTCGGTGTGTCCGGCGATCCAGTTGGCCATGTAACCGCCGAACGATCCGCCCATCGCCGCGGTGCGCTTCTCGTCGATCTCCGGCAGTGCCACCGCGGCGTCGGTGATTGCCATGAGATCGGTGAACGGGGTCTTGCCCCACTTACCCCAGCCCCGCTCGACGAACTCCTGCCCGTAGCCGGTGGACAACGCCGGATCCGGGAGCAGCACGGCGTATCCCCGCGCCACGAGCAGCCACGGGTTCCATCGCCACGACCAGGTGTTCCACGAACCCAGGGGGCCGCCGTGCACCCACAGCGCGAGAGGCACCGGCGCGTGGGCGGAGGCGCCGGTCGGCACCGCGAGCCACGCGCGCACCGCCGCGCCGTCGGCGGCGACCGTCTCGACCTCGGTCAGCGTGCCCGGCAGTTCGGGGAGGTCGGCGGGGGCCTTCAGCAGCGACACGGCACCGGTGGTGATGTCGATGCGCACCGGGTGCGGCGGCGCCGCGTACGACGCCCGCAGCGCGAACACCGTCGACCCGTCGGGGGCCACCTGCAGGTCGGTGTACGCGCAGTCGTCGGTCGTCACCCGAGTGGGGTCCGCGCCGTCACGGAGCAGGAAGATCGGCGCGCGCCCGCGGTCGTCGGCGGTGACGAGGAGCCCCGACCCGTCGGACAGCCAGACCACGGACGTGGCCCACCGGTCCCACCCCGGCGCCACCTCGGTGACGGTGCCACTGTCGAAGCTGTAGCGGTGCAGCGTGAATCGCGGCGCGGAGTCGGGTGTCGCATGTGATTCCCGCGTGAACACGACGTGCCGTCCGTCCGGGGAGATCACCGGGTCCGACAGATCGGCGTCGGCGTCGTCGACGAGGATCGTACGCGCCCCCGTCTCGGTGTCGATGCGCACGAGGATGTTCCGGATCGACGCCAGCGGACCGGGAACCGTCCACGACGTCACGACGAAGGCGCCGTCGTCGCTCAGCGCGTAGTTCGCCTCGCGCAGCGCCGGACCCGGCATCGGGGTGAGGTCGGTCAGCTCCGGCTCCTGCCCGTTCTCCGCGAGCGCGTCCAGTGAGGCGGACAGGAGGTGGGGCACCTCGGGACCGAGATCGTGGTCCCAATAGCGGATCGGGTAGCCCGTGTGCAGGATCGCCGAGACCTTCTTCTCCTTGCGCTCGGTGCGCACCCGCTCGTCGTCGGCGGACTCCCCGGATCTCCCGAGAACCCCGGTGGTGACGACGACCCGCGGCGCGCACCGTGCGGCGCGGACCCCGGTGATCCCGCCGCCGCGGCGCGCGACGACCAC
>NZ_JBFUGT010000469.1:0-3667 GCF_056402775.1 Rhodococcus sp. P3_B8 | reverse complement strand
CCCTCGATGACGTGCATCTCCCACATCGGGTGCTGCGGATCGAGCGGCATCGAGTGCATCTGCGAGACCAGCGACAGCAATTCGGCCATGGTGCCGTCGCCGGGAACGGCGGTATGCCGCACGTGATATCCGAGATCGACGTGCTTCTCGAGCCGCCACCACGGATACCCGTGCAGTCGGCGGACAGGGCGTTTGCGGAACAATTCGCCGGCCTCGGTGTGGGCGCGCAGGCGCTCGACCATGTCGGAGGCGTGGGCATCGGGTGCTGTGCCGTCCGGGGGATCGAACAGGGTCAGGGTGGCCACGTGCATCGGGTGCGACGGCGACTCGAAGAGCACGAACATCGCCTCGGTTGGGCTCATCGGCGCCAGACCACCGAACCCAGCTCGCACACCGCACCTCCCGGCTTCTGTGTGGTCTCAGCAGAACACACTGCGCCCGCGATGACCGTACTTTCCGCCGAGCCGACATAGGACCGCACGGATTCCACACATGCGAGCAGGTCCGCGGGTCCTGGTCGCGGGCCGGCCGAGTACTCGGTCCCACCAGTCGGCGAGCCGGGGCTGGGGTCGGGCCAGATGATCGGATCGCCGCACAGCCCCGCACCGACCAGCGGCCACGGTCGGTCAGCGGTCCGGACGCGTCGCTTGTCGGAGCGGTGGCGGATCGGCGGGCGGGGGCGGGATGCGTGCCTCGGTGCGCGGAGTCTTAGAGGCCGATGTAACCGGTCTCGGGATTGATCTGGCCGAGGAAGTCGCGGATCGATTCGCGATGCTCGTCAATCGTGTTCGGCTGGAGCGCGGACGACGGAGTGTTCGCTCGGTCTTGAATGCCGGAATAGGCCACGCGTTGAAAGCTGGAGAATCCGTACCCTTTGTTCGGTCCGGATTCCCAGTCGTAGTCGCAGGCGCCTGGTTCCTCTGGACGTAGTCTCACAATGAAAACCTCGCCATCGACCGTCAACGTGAACGGCCCATCGTCAGCCGTCGGTCGACTGTGACCTGCGGGCTCGTCGTGATCCTCGGTACGCATGAACGAATCTTCACATGCGCCGAGCTTGTCGGATCGAACGTTTGCCCACTCCTGCTCGAAGTGGAAGTGAGAATCGCTAACCAGTTTTACGATGAATGTCAGGTTTAGCCACGGGCAGGCCGATTTCTTCGCTGGAGGGGCAACCATGAATCAGAACCAACCATTTGTCCTCGAGATGGCGTTCCGACTCGTGTCACTGCATCGCGCTGGTGAAAGCAAGGAGGCGTTGTGGCTCCGCAAACAGCGTCAAGCGATGACCATCGATGACGACCAGCTCAAAGGCGCACTCGCAGTCATCTATCGACTACCGGACCAGTCGCCGGAGGCGATGGAGGATTGGGTGCGGACTCAGTACCTCGAAGACGGCCGGGACAAGGGCTATGCCCGCGAGGGCACCGAAGACCCGCTGTGGTTGCTCGCTGCCAAGGCGCACACTTATTACAGCGACCTGAAACAGGCGGGCTGAATCACATCTGCGGCTGCGGTGGACGGGGGAAATCCTCGATTCAGTGGTGGAGCCAAAGGGTGTGGGCGAGCGGCGGAACGGTAACTGCATCGTTGACCGGTTCGCGATGAGCACGAACGTCCTCAGACGTACCAGTCCGTGCGTCGTCCGGCTCGCGCACGTATTAGCTGCGAGCGGCAAGGACGATCTGCGATGCTGGTCAGAAGTGACAGCGCGGAGACACGAGAAGGCTCAAGATGGCAGAAGCCCCAATTAACGGTTCCGCATCGGGTGGTAAGGCGGTGACCGTCTGTGCCGCCGCCATCCGGGACGCGGCCACAAGCCAAGCACCGAAGCACAGGCAGCTGCTGCAATCGGCCAGGGGCGGACGCATCCTCAGCAAGATCATGCTGACGGTCTTCGCTGTCTCGACACCACCCGGGCACGGAGTCCTCACCACCACTGGGCGCAAGAGCGGCAAGCAGCGCCGCAACTACGTTCGCGCCATCCGGCGCCAAGACAAGGTGTACGTGGTGATGCTTCGCCCACCCACCCTGGCTATCGAGCGACCTCTGGCCGTTTCATCCTGGGTGTGGAACATCCGCGGCAACCCGAAGGTTCACCTGCGACTGCGACGCCGAACATTTGATGGCGTCGCGCGGGAGATCAGCGACCCGACCGAACTGCAGCAGGCAAGAGACGCGATCTGCGAGACGGTTCACCTCATCGACTTCGGCGAGTGCCGGCTGCATCTTCGCGGGCGACCCTCCCGGGCCAAGATCAAGGATCTGCACCGCTATTGGTTCGACACCGGCATTCCACTCGTCATCGAACTCGCAGACTACTGAGGGCAGTAGGCATCCGCCCGCACCGCAATAGTGCACCTACACGGTGCCGGGGTTGGCAGGGATTTCGGAGAATGAGTTCAGTTGTGCGGAAGCAACGAATCGGGAGCGGCCAGCGCCCTCTGCGATGACCCGCTCCCGACGATGTCCGGTCATGGATCGGCAACCGGGACTGAACACCGCGGTCCAGGTCGTCACAATCACACCGGTCCTACGGCTTGCTCGCCGACGTGTGCGCTCCGCGCCCGTGCTCGGCTGAGGGATTCGAAAACGTAACAGACCAGTCGGTCCGGACGATCAAGGTGCCAAGGCTAGATAACGACCACAAGGAGCGAGAACGATGGGTTCGTCTGGAATCGTCCCCGATTTGGTCGCCTGGGATGCTGAAAGTTTTCTGAACGGGGCCGGGTGTAGTCGGCAGTGAGGTCGATGGTCGACGACGCCTGCTCGCTCCTCGGCCCTAGACCTTCCGAATCCGGCCACTCGACGCCGGACAACATCCGTGGCATATCCGTAGTCACTCTTCGCGTCGACCCTCGTCCGGGCCCAGTGGATTCGTACAAGAACAGCAACGTTGATCACCTTGCACGATGAGCGGGCTGTCGGTCATCGGACGGGCCACCGGGGTCGCCCGGCGCCAGACATATTGCTACTGAAAGGATCTCCATGAAGAGAACAATCATCGCTGCAGCACGCGTCACGGCCGCCGTCGTATCGGGGCTTGCCGTCGCAGCGATCATCGGCTCCGGCACCGCCCATGCGGACCCCCAAGCTTGCGTCATCCAGCGGGATGCCTTCAGTGCGACGGCAACCTGCCATGACACCGGTGCGCCCGCTGGTAGGGAGTACGCGCTGATCGTCGACTGTTGGGGCCTTCACGGCATTCCCAACGCCTTTCCGTTCTATGCGGTAGGGCCCTTCAGCCAGTCCACTCGCTCATTTGTGCCGACAGGTCAGGCCACCGGGGCTTGCGGCACGAATTGGGGTGCCCCCTCGTTGAATGTCGGCGTGATCACCAACGCCCATGTGGAGATCTATCGCCAATAGCAGGTACCAGCGACGCAACCGATCCACATCCCGGTATCGACATCGCCGAGCGCGGTTGTCGGTATGGCGATGGATTGGGTCGCCCGATTTGTCATTCTTTGTGCATACAGTGGAGTAGAGCATTTCGGCCGAGGCGGGCATTGCCTACTGGACGTGGAGTGGGCGCATAAGAGGGACAAAGGCATTGAAATGGCGCGCCAAACCACTGCAAAACTAATCGCCGTCGGATTGGCCACAGCGTTGTGCAAGATTCGCGACCTGGCTTGAAACCGATCTTGACGCTCAGATCCGCATCGGC
>NZ_JBFUGT010000468.1:0-3675 GCF_056402775.1 Rhodococcus sp. P3_B8 | reverse complement strand
CTCGGGTCCTTCCCGACCGATATCCCCTCGGAGACGACGTCGCGGCGTATGTCGCCGCTGAGCACAACGTCGGTGAGATGCTGGACTACGGTCTGATCGGGCCGCGGCTGCAGCATTTGTACGAATGGTCGGCCGATGAACTCGACGAGCCGGGACTACTCGACTGCATTTGCGACGGCAGTCCGACGTACGCCTGGTCCTACTCTGATCGCGAGGTGTGGAATCCGGCGATCCCGGCGGCCTCGATTCGCGCGGTTCGGCGGATATTGCCGGCGAATTGAGGGGTGACATCCCGTTGATACTCCCCCGGTCACCCCGGTGACGTCGCCGGCGTCGGGGATCACGTCGGCTACGACAGCCCCTCACAGTTCAATCGCGAATACCGCCGTCTGTTCGGCGCCTCCCCCGGCAAAGACGCTCACGGCCTACGCGGAAACACCGCACTGTCGGAAACCGGCCCCCTGCCCTGATCTGTCGACGCACGGCTTCCGGTCGCGGATGCAGCCGGTTTCCGGGTGCTCAGGAAGGGGTAAGCGTGGCGGGAAGCGCCTCTGATTCGGCGAACTTATCAGTCCTGCTTGCCGATTCGACAGAAGACGAAGAAGGGTACGAGAATGACCGACCAGTACGCCCGGCAGGATCCCACTACGCAGTACCCCGCCCCCGATCGCGAACACCAACCGGAGCTGCCGCACCCGGGACTGACCTCCGACATGGTGACCGCCCCGGATCACGGCGAGAAGTCCTATCGGGGAAGCGGTCGCCTCGATGGTCGCCGCGCCCTGATCACCGGCGCGGATTCGGGCATCGGGCGAGCGGTGGCGATCGCGTTTGCTCGCGAGGGTGCGGATGTCGTGGTCAGTTGTCTGGACGACGAGGAGTCGGATGCACGGGAGACCGTGCTACTGGTGGAAGAGGCCGGACGACGAGGCGTCGTCGCGACTGGCGACATCACGTCGGAGGACCACTGTCAGACTCTCGTGGACCTGACGGTCCGTGAACTCGGCGGTCTCGACATTCTCGTGAACAACGCGGCCTTTCAGATGGTGCAGACGGGTGGTATCGCCGATATCACCACCGAGCAGTTCGACCGTGTCCTGCGCACGAACCTCTACGCGCTGTTCTGGTTGTGCAAGAAGTCCGTCGCGGTCATGGATCCTGGATCGACGATCGTGAACACCTCGTCGATCCAGGGGATGAATCCGTCACCCGGGCTTCTCGACTACGCCACCACGAAGGCAGGGATCATCGATTTCACCAAGGGATTGGCGGCCGACGTGGCGAAGCGGGGAATCCGGGTCAATGCCGTTGCACCGGGGCCCATCTGGACGCCGTTGATCCCCGCGACGATGCCCGCCGACGGTTATCGGCAGTTCGGGGACGACGTGCCTCTGGGCAGACCCGGCCAGCCGGCCGAACTGGCACCGGCGTACGTATTCCTCGCATCGAACGAATCCAGCTACGTCACCGGAGAAGTGCTCGGCGTCACCGGCGGGACGCCCTTCACCTGAGCACCGCGGCGGTGAGGGAGCCCCTGCGAGGTCACTCCTTTTCGCGGGCGGCGACGATGGCGTCGAGGTTGGCGGCGATGTTCTCCTCGGCGGCAGCCTTGTCGACACCCAGTCCGGTGAGCACACCGACCCCGTCCTCGACCTCGAGCAGGGCCAGCAGGATGTGCTCGGTGCCGATGTAGTTGTGCCCCAAACGTAGTGCCTCACGGAACGTCAGTTCGAGCGCCTTGCGTGACTGAGCATCGAAGGGAACGAGTGCGGGCACCTCCTCGGCGGCGGGGGGCAGCGTCGCGGTCGCGGCGTGCCGGACCGAATCCAGTTCCACGCCCTGCGCGGCGATCGCCCGGGCGCCGAGTCCTTCGGGATCGGCCAGGAGTCCGAGGACGAGATGCTGAGGCAGGATCTCGGCGTTGCGTGCCGCCCTGGCCTCGTTCTGCGCGATCACCACCACCTGTCGTGCGCGCGGAGTGAACCGGCTGAATCCCTGATTCGGGTCGAGGTCGGAGGCCTGCCCAGGATCCTTGGGGACGAACCGCTTCTGCGCGGCCTGCTTCGTGACGCCCATGCTCTTTCCGATTTCGGTCCACGATGCCCCCGAGCGGCGGGCCTGGTCGACGAAGTGGCCGATGAGATGGTCGGCCAGTTCACCGAGGTGTTCGGCGGCGAGGACCGCGTCGGTGAGTTGCTCGAGCGGAGCCTCGGCGTGCACCTTCTTGATCGCGTCGATGAGCTCGTCGAGTCGGATGGGTGGGGTTGTGCGATCCGAATTCTCCATGCGTCAACTCTAGGTTGACGCACAGCGAGCGTCAACCCCAGGTTGTCGCTTTCGGCTTCCGCGAGCTGCGCACCGACCCCCGATCCGCTCTGCTAGTTTAATGACTAGCAGATCTAGGGATAGGGGTTCTATGCATATCGAGAAGGATCTGGTGGCGGCTTCGGCCACTCCCCTCGTGCTCGGAATTCTCGCGGAAGGCGAGTCCTACGGGTACGCCATCTTGAAACGAGTCAACGTTCTGTCCGGCGGGCGGATTCAGTGGACCGACGGAATGCTGTACCCCCTCCTGCATCGCCTGGAAAGATTGGGGTACGTGTCGGCGTCGTGGGGGGCCTCCGACAGCGGGCGAAGGCGCAAGCACTACACGATCACCGCTGCGGGCCGGGAGATGCTCGCGGAACGACGCGCCCAATGGGACGTCGTCGCGGACGCGCTGAGCCAGGTGTGGCGCTCCGTCCAACTACCCCCAGCCACCGCCGAAGGATGGTCGTGATGGATACCGACAAGGAGCTGGAATCGCAGATCGGTCAGTGGCGGGGTTACGTCGAGCGCCGTCACGCGATATCCGCCGCCGACACCGACGAGATGGAAGACCATCTCCGTGATCAGATTTCGGACCTGTCCGCCGCCGGGCTGAGGACCGACGAGGCATTCCTGGTCGCGGTCAAACGCATGGGCAACGTCGACGACATCTCCCGCGAGTTCGCTCGCGAGCACTCCGATCGGCTGTGGAAGCAACTCGTCCTCATGCCCGCCGCGTCGGATGGCGACGGCACTCGCCCCACACGTGAGCTGTTCGTCGTTCTCGGGCTCGCCGTCGGCGCGGCACTGTCGGTCAAGGCAGGCGTGGCGACACTCGACGAGCAGGACCTCGCGCGCAATCTCAGCCTGTTCGTTCTTCCGTTCCTCGCCGGATACTTCGCCTGGAAGCGACAGATGACACCCCGCCTCGCCGCGGTACTGCTGGTGCCGTTCGCGCTGGCGGCGGTACTGCTGAACGTCTTCCCGTTCGCATCGAACGGCTCCACCGAGGTGATCGCGGCGATCCACGCACCGATCGCGCTGTGGTTCGCCGTCGGCCTCGCATATGTCGGCGGTCAGTGGCGATCGGACCGGCGGCGAATGGACTTCATCCGCTTCACCGGCGAATGGGTCGTCTACCTGACCCTCCTCGCCCTCGGCGGCGGCGTCCTCATCGGCCTGACGATCGGTGCGTTCGACGCGCTCGGCCTGAGCGTCGAGTGGTTCATCGAGGACTGGGTGCTGCCGTTCGGAGCGGCCGGCGCGGTCATCGTCGCCGCATGGCTCGTGGAGGCGAAACAAAATGTGGTCGAGAACATCGCCCCTGTCCTCACCCGCGTGTTCACCCCGCTGACGACACTCATGCTG
>NZ_JBFUGT010000467.1:0-3679 GCF_056402775.1 Rhodococcus sp. P3_B8 | reverse complement strand
TGCTCGACGAGTTCCCGCTGAACACGAGCGGGAAACTGGACCGCAAGGCCCTCCCCGCACCCGAATTCGTCTCGAATACAACCGAATACGTGGCACCCCGCAACGACGTGGAGCAGAAGCTCGCGGACGTGTTCTCCGACGTGCTCGACGCCGGCCGGATCGGTGTGCACGACAGTTTCTTCGACCTCGGCGGCAACTCGCTGATCGCCACCCAGCTGGTGTCCCGGATCCGCAGCGAACTCGACGTGCCGGTCGCGGTGCGGGACCTGTTCGAGTCACCGACCGTCGCGGAACTCGCGGGCCGACTGTCGCAGTCGCACGGTGCGGACACCCGACCGGCACTGACCCGGCGGGAACGGCCGGTGCAGATTCCGTTGTCGCCGGCCCAGCAGCGGATGTGGTTCCTCAACCAGTTCGACCCGTCGTCCCCGGCCTACAACCTGCCGTTCGCGGTGCGGTTCACCGGGGCACTCGACCGGGCGGCACTCGAGGCGGCCATCGCAGACCTGATCGAACGCCACGAAACGCTGCGCACGGTGTTCCCGGACTCGGCGACCGGTCCGCACCAGGTCGTGCGCGACACCGCCGACGCACGCCCGACCCTGTCCGTCGCGGCCGTTGGTGAGGACGAACTGGAGACCGTCCTCGGACGATTCTTCACCACCGGTTTCGACGTCACGACCGACCTGCCCGTCCGCGTCACGCTGATCCGGCTGGGCGCCGACGACCACGTGCTGGCACTGGTGGTGCACCACATCTCCGGCGACGGCTGGTCGATGGCACCGATGGTGCGCGACGTGATGATCGCGTACGCGGCCCGCACACGGGGAGAGCGCCCCACCTGGACGGCGCTTCCCGTGCAGTACGCCGATTACGCCCTGTGGCAACGCGACCTGCTCGGCGAGGAATCCGACCCCGACTCTCTCGCGGCCCGGCAACTCGACTTCTGGACGAACATCCTTGCGGGTGTTCCCGAGGAGCTGGATCTCCCGACGGACCGGCCGCGACCCGCGGAACAGTCCTACCGCGGTCGGCACGTCAACTTCGCCGTCGACGCGTCGACGCACCGCGCGCTGGCCGCGCTCGCACAGTCCCGGCGGGCCACGCTGTTCATGGCCGTGCACACCGCGCTCGCCGTCCTGCTCGGGCGTCTCAGCGCCTCCCCGGACGTCACCATCGGCACTCCCGTCGCGGGCCGCGGCGAACGCGAACTCGACGATTTGATCGGTATGTTCGTCAATACGGTGGCCCTGCGGACCCCCGTCGATCCGGGTTCGGCATTCACCGACCTGCTCGACCATGTCCGGGACGCGGATCTCGCGGCGTTCTCCCACGCCGACGTGCCGTTCGAACGGCTGGTGGAGGTGCTCAGCCCCACCCGGCACGCTGCCCGGCACCCGTTGTTCCAGGTGATGCTCACGTTCCAGAACCTCGCGCAGACCACACTCGAACTCGACGGACTCACACTGCGCGTACTCGACACCGACATCGACGTCGCGAAATTCGATCTCCACTTCACCCTCGTCGAGCGGTTCGACGCCGACGGCGATCCCGACGGGATCACCGCGCTACTGACCTACGCCTCGGACCTGTTCGACGAGGACACGGCTGCCTTCATCGCCGCCCGATTCAGCGCGATCCTCGATGCCGTCACCACGGATGCGGGCACGCGTGTCGGCGACATCGAACTGCTCGACGCCGACGAGAACGCCGCACTGACGCTCTGGAACTCGACCGACCACACCGTTCCCGTCGCCACCCTGCCGGATCTGTTCGATACACAGGCGACGCGGACGCCGGGTGCGACGGCGGTGGTGTTCGAGGGCGCTGCGCTGACGTACGCCGAGCTCGACGAGCGGGCGAATCGACTCTCCCGGTATCTCGTGTCGTGCGGTGTGGGGCCGGAGTCGCGGGTGGTGCTGGCGATGCGGCGCTCGCTGGACCTCGTGGTGGGAATGTACGCCGTCGTCAAGGCGGGTGGCGCCTACGTGCCCGTCGACCCCGATCACCCGGTCGACCGCATCGGGTACGTGCTGCAGTCCGCCGCGCCGGTCCGCGTCCTGACCACGACCGCGGACCAGCCCGCACTCCCGTCCGGCGTCGACGTGGTCACCATCGACGCGCTGGACCTGACCGACTTCTCCGGCGCGCGCGTCACCGACGCCGACCGGATCGCTCCGCTGCGCGCGGACAACACCGCCTACGTGATCTACACGTCTGGGTCGACGGGTAAGCCGAAGGGTGTGGCGGTGCCGCACGCGGGCATCGTGAACCAGTTGGTGTGGATGCAGTCGGAGTACGGGCTGACCGAGCGGGATGTGTTGTTGCAGAAGACGGCGACGACGTTCGACGTGTCGGTGTGGGGGTACTTCTGGCCGTTGCAGGTCGGCGCGACCATGGTGCTGGCCACTCCGGACGGGCACCGGGATCCGGTGTATCTGGCGGAGGTGATCGACGAGCAGGGGGTGACGGTGACCGATTTCGTGCCGTCGATGCTGGATGTGTTCGTTGCGTCGGTACCGGCCGGCTCGTGTTCGAGTCTGCGGCACGTGTTCGTGATCGGCGAGGCGCTTCCCCCGGAAACCGCGACTCGGTTCCGTACCGTGTCGTCTGCGGGGTTGCACAATTTGTACGGGCCGACGGAGGCCGCGGTGTCGGTGACGTACTGGGAGACGTCCGATGCCGACGAGGTGACTGTGCCGATCGGTGTGCCGGAGTGGAACACCCAGGCGTACGTGCTGGATTCGCGGTTGCATCCGGTTCCGGTGGGGGTGCCGGGGGAGCTCTATCTCGGTGGCATCCAGTTGGCGCGGGGGTATTTGGGCCGGGTGGATTTGACGTCGGACCGGTTTGTGGCGAATCCGTTCGGCGATGTCGGGGCGCGGATGTACCGGACGGGTGATCTGGTGCGGCGCCGGAGGGGCGGGGTGCTCGAGTACATCGGGCGTACCGATTTCCAGGTGAAGTTCCGTGGTCAGCGGATCGAGTTGGGTGAGATCGAGGCGGTGTTGCGGTCGCATCCGGATGTGACGGGTGCTGCTGTTGTCGTCTACTCGGATGCCTCGACGGGTGATCATCTGGTGACGTATGTGGTTCCCGCGTCCGGTCGCACTGTCGACGCCGCGGACCTGCGCCGGCACGCAGCGGGTGCGCTTCCGGCGTACATGCTGCCGTCGGCGACGGTGTTGCTCGACGAGTTCCCGCTGAACACGAGCGGGAAACTGGACCGCAAGGCCCTCCCCGCACCCGAATTCGTCTCGAATACAACCGAATACGTGGCACCCCGCAACGACGTGGAGCAGAAGCTCGCGGACGTGTTCTCCGACGTGCTCGACGCCGGCCGGATCGGTGTGCACGACAGTTTCTTCGACCTCGGCGGCAACTCGCTGTCCGTCACCCGGGTGACCGCGCGCATCACCGAGGCGACCGGAACCCGGTTGTCGGTTCGCGACGTGTTCGATGCGCCCACCGTGGCCGCACTGGCGTTGCGTATCCACTCCATCACCACTGAGGTGCGTCCGGCCCTGACCGCAGTGACCCGGCCCGCCCGCATCCCGCTGTCGCTCGCGCAGCAGCGCATGTGGTTCCTCAACCAGTTCGACGCCGACTCCCCGGCCTACAACCTGCCGTTCGCGGTGCGGCTGTCCGGCGCGATCGACACCGCAGCGTTGGCGGCGGC
>NZ_JBFUGT010000466.1:0-3679 GCF_056402775.1 Rhodococcus sp. P3_B8 | reverse complement strand
GGCGCAGTCCTGGACGTCGGCGCGGTGGCAGGACCCGGCCTCCGCATCTACGTACTCGTCCAGGGCGGGCTCGACGTCGACGACTTCCTCGGCAGCGCCTCGACGTTCACGCTCGGCAAGTTCGGCGGACATCAGGGCCGCACGCTGCGGCAGGGCGATGTTCTCGCGGTCGGCGAGCACACCGGCGCCCGCACGGCCGCCGTCCCCGCCGAACACGTTCCGGCCCTGTGCCGTCGCTGGGAGATCGCGGTCACCGAGGGCCCGCACGGCGCACCCGAATTCTTCACCCGCGCCGACATCGACACGCTGTACCAGACCGACTACGAGGTGCACTTCAACTCGGACCGCACCGGGGTGCGGTTAATCGGACCCAAGCCCGACTGGGCCCGCACGGACGGCGGCGAGGCGGGACTGCATCCGTCCAACATTCACGACAACGCGTATTCGATCGGCGCCCTGGACTTCACAGGGGACACCCCGATTCTGCTGGGCCCGGATGGACCGAGCCTCGGTGGGTTCGTGTGCCCCGTCACCGTCGTCGCGGCGGAACGCTGGAAGCTCGGACAACTGGCGCCCGGCGATGCGGTGCGCTTCGTGCCGATCAGGGCCGACCGGGCCGCGTCCACGCGGGCACTGGGGCCCGCGCGGCGGGCGGCGCACTCGACGGTCTTCTCCACCACCGGTGACCGCGACGACGGCGTGATCGCCCGGCGCGACGGCGAGACCGCCGTGACGTACCGGCGGTCCGGCGACGACAACGTCCTGGTCGAATACGGCGACATGACCCTCGACCTCGCACTGCGGGCCCGCGCCCACGCGTTGCACCAGCGACTCGAGGTCGAGAAGCCGGCCGGGCTCCTCGACCTGACACCGGGCATCCGCTCGTTGCAGGTCCGGGTCGACCCCGACGTGCTGCCGATCCCGAAGCTCATGGGGCTGCTCGGCGAGGCGGAGGACGCACTGCCCGCGGCGAACGAACTCGTGGTGCCGAGCCGGTCCGTGCGGATGCCGCTGTCGTGGGACGACCCCTCGACTCGTGAGGCGATCCAGCGCTACATGCACGGTGTCCGTTCAGACGCACCGTGGTGCCCCTGGAACATCGAGTTCATCCGCCGCATGAACGGGCTCGGCAGCGTCGACGACGTCTTCGACACGGTCTTCGGAGCGGAGTACATGGTGCTCGGGCTCGGTGACGTCTACCTCGGCGCACCCGTCGCGACACCGCTCGACCCGCGGCATCGGCTGGTCACCACGAAGTACAACCCGGCCCGAACGTGGACGCCGGAGAACGCGGTCGGTATCGGTGGCGCGTACCTGTGCATCTACGGAATGGAGGGCCCGGGCGGGTACCAGTTCGTCGGCCGAACCACCCAGGTGTGGAACCATCGGCATCCCGAGAAGTCGGGACCGTTCGAGGACGGCACCCCCTGGCTGCTGCGCTTCTTCGACCGGATCTCCTGGTACCCCGTCGAACCGGACGAGCTGATGGACCTGCGATCCGAGGTCGCAGCCGGCCGCGGCGGCGGTATCGACATCACCGAGGGCACGTTCTCGCTCGCCGAGCACCAGCAGTTCCTCACGGCAAATGCCGATCCGATCGGCGACTTCCGAGCCGAGCAGGCCGTCGCGTTCGCCGCCGAGCGGCAACGATGGTCCGCGGCAGGGGAGTTCGCGACGGTGGGCTGACCGTGTTTACGCGAGCATGTCGGTGAAGCTGTCCGGCCTGAGTGCGGCCGCTCGTTCCCGGGGCACCTAACGCACTTCGACGACCCCGTTGCCGTACGACTCGGTGCCCACCAGTTCGAGGTCACGCTGGTCGGAGATCTCCGAGAACCAGGAGGCGCCCGGTGACACGACCGGAGAGACGAAGAGATAGAACTCGTCCACCAGACCCAGCGCGAGGACCGATCGCGCAAAGGACGATCCGCCGGACAGGTGAATGTCCGTGTCCGGCTGTCTCTTCAGCTCCTCGAGGTGGGTTGCGAGCTCATTGTCGGTGGCCACGATGACCTGTTCGTTGTCGGCCTCCTCCGTTACGCCTGTCGCTCGGCCATTTTGGCGAGCTGCTCCGTGACGGTGCCCCAGCCGTCGTAGAAGCCCATTTCCTCGTGCGTGTTGCGGTCGGCGTTGTCCTTGTGCATCACGTGGGCGACGTACTCCGTGCCCGTCGGATGGTCGTTCAACGTGATGATCGCGGTCATGAACGGCTGTTCGGCGGGTCGCCAGCCGCCGACCAGCGAGTTGGTGAACACGATGCGTTCGAGTTCGTCGACGGCGAGGAAGCAGCCACTGATGTGTGGTGCGAATTCACCCCCGTCCTCACTGATCTGGGTCGTGAACGCCCCGCCCGGGCGTAGTTCCATGTCGACGACCCGGCACCGAGACGGCGCGGGGACCCACCATTGCTCGAAGCTGGCGGGGTCGGTCCAGGCGCGCCACACGACCGGACGGGGTGCCCGGATGATGCGCGAAATCGTGAGGTCGAGATCGGGTCTCGCAGTGTCGGTCATTGCGGTGTGTCCTTTGAGGGTGTCGTGACGGTGTGTTCGGTGACGAATTGTTCGAGTCGGTCGGTGCGGCTCTCCCACAGTTCCTGTTGCTCCGCGAGCCACGCCTCGACGGCCGTGAACGGTTCCTTCTCGATCGCGCACGTCCGTACGCGGCCCTCCTTGTGCGTCCGGATCCATCCGCTGTCCTCGAGGAAGTGGATGTGCTTCATGAAGGAGGGCAGGGCCATGTCGAACGGTTTCGCCAGTTCGCTGACCGTCGCCGGGCCCCGGCTCAGGCGGCCCAGCACGGCCCGCCGCGTGGGGTCGGCGAGCGCTTGGAAGATGCCGTTCAGCTGCTCCGGATACTGAGCCATAAGGCAAAGTATTCACGGCAACAATGGTTAGCGCAAGAGCTAACTGATGTGGGTGGTGTCAGCCGAGCTTGCCGTGACCGGGGGTGAGCGGGACGTCCAGGGCGTCGTAGAGCCCCGGCGCGGCCGTCCGCAGCCACGGGATCGCGTTGACCAGGCGCCCCACCGCGGTGGCGTTGCCGCCGGCCGCTCGATTGCCGCCCTCGTCGGTAGCCTCCACGTTCACCTCGATGCGCGGCCGGCCCTCGATGATCACCTTGTGCGCGCCGTCCCCGCCGTCCGGCGGCACGGGCCAGTCCGGGGCGCACGACGGGTGGATCCGCGTGACGTGCTCGATGACGATCAGAGGCTCGCCGCCCACGATGCCCTGCACCTCGAAACGCAGCGCCCCCTGGGTGCCGGCCTCGAACTCGCCCATGAGATCGGTGGTGATCGTCTCGTCCAGCGGCCGGCGCAGCAGCGTCTCCCGGATCTCGTCGAGCTCCACACCGAGGGCCCGGGCGACGAGCCGAATTTGGCCGCCCCACACCATCGTCGGCACGGTCGCCGCGACCATCGGCGGTTCGTAGTCCATCGGCTGGCCCATGCCGACGAGGTATCGCACAGAATTGTGCTGGTCGTAGGTGGTGTAGTCGAAGATCTCCTGGCAACGGATCTGATCGATCGTGCCGGCCAGGCCCGTCATCAGGATCGGCAGGATGTCGTTGCCCCATCCCGGATCGACGCCCGACACGAACAGGGCGCCGCCGCCGGACTTCGCGGCCGCCTCGATCGGGTCGCGCAACTCGGCCGGCGCGTTGCGCTGGTCGTAGAGCGCAT
>NZ_JBFUGT010000465.1:0-3684 GCF_056402775.1 Rhodococcus sp. P3_B8 | reverse complement strand
GTTTCGAGGACGTTCGCGGTGAGCTGGTTGAGCAGTCCGTTCGGGCCGACCAACTCGACGCCCTCGGCTTTGGCCTGGGCCAACAGTTGTTGGGCCAGCTTCTGGTGGTCAATCTTCGACTGATCCATGGGATCCAGTGTTTCGGTCATCGTCTTGCCTTCTCGCCAAGAGAACTCGGCGTGTCGGCCAGATCCAGTTCAACCGTTATCCCGACAGTCCCGGCGGGGTGGGTAAAACACGACTTGCGCTGCGAGTGGCAGCGGACGTGAGCCGGGCGTTCACCGACGGGGTATGGCTGATCGAACTCGGTGAGCAGCAGGACGACACGCGGTTCACCGAAACAGTAGCCGGCGCCCTCGGTATCGAGACGCCATCGGCCACGAGGACGCTCGAAGCCTTAACTGAGTACCTCGCCCCCCCGACAGCTCCTCCTCGTGCTCGACAATTGCGAGCACGTGGTTGATGGAGTCGAGGCCCCCGACGGCGGCATTGCTCCGGAAGTGCCCAAGACTTCGCATTCTCGCCACCAGCCGGGAGACTTTGGCAATTGCAGGGGAGGCCGCGCTTCCCTTGCGGCCACTGACTTTTCCAGATCCGGACCGATCTTGCTCAGCGCAAGGGCTGTCCAGCTATGAGGCAGTGCGGCTGTTCATCGAGCGTGCATGCGCCGCCGTCCCAGGGTTCGGCGTGACCGAGGACAACAAGGCTGTCGTTGCACGAATCTGTCAGCGGCTCGATGGGCTGCCGCTGCCGATCGAGCTCGCGGCTGCGGGGTTGCGGGTGTTGTCGGCGCAGCAGATCTTGCTTCGCCTGAGCGATCGATACCGACCTCTGAGCATTGCGAACCGGGGTACACCTGCTCGTCAACAGAGCCTGCGACTGTGTATTGATTGGAGCCACGAGCTCTGCACGGCACGCGAACGCGAAGTGTGGAGAACGGTTTCGGTCTTCACAGGAGGATTCGAGCTGGACGGGGCGGAGGCGCTCTGCGCTGGGGAGTTCGGCCCGAACGAGCTGCTAGAGGTGTTGGCCGCGCTGGTCAACAAGTCGATCCTGATCCCAGAGCAGACGCACGGTGTCATCCGGTACCGGTTGCTTGAAACGGTTCGCGACTACGGGCGGGACAGGCTTCGGGAGAGCGGCGAGTGCTCGACGTTGCAACGACGGCACCGGGACTGGTTCGAACAACTGACCGTGCGGGCACACACCGAATGGCTCAGCCCCAGGCAGGCAGAGTGGACCACCCGATTGGAGCGCGAGCTACCAAATCTCCGCGACGCGATGACGTATTGCCTTGCTGATCCGATCCACGCTCCTGTCGGCTTGCAAATAGCCAACGCGCTTCGCCGCTTTTGGATCTCCCGTGGCCTCGTGAGTGAAGGTAGGCAATGGCTCCGTCGGGCCTTGACCTCCCAGGTCGAGCAACCAACCAGATCGCAGGTCACAGCGCTCTGCACCGAGGGCATGCTCGCCGCGTTGCAGGGCGAGGGCACCGATCCCTTCGCTCTCGTGGCGAAAGCGCGTAAATACGCCGCGGGCATGGCGGACCCGATCCTGGAGCAGTTGGTTACCCGCACCGAGGGTCAACTAGCACTCTCGAGCGGCGATGCGGCACTGGCTGTCACTCATTTCGAGAAGGTCCTCGACGCGTGCCGAGCATCCGAAGACCTCGATACGCACCTCGAGGTGCTCCTCGGACTGGGAGTTGCGTGCGGACGGTGCGGGGACCGAGCACGAGCGATGACCTGCTTTGAAGAAATCCTCGCCATCACCGAGCCTTTGGGTGAAACTGTCCACCAAGCGCAAGCCCTGGCAGCGCTCGGGTCAACTGTCTCGTGCACCGACCCCGTTCAAGCGACTCAGCTGCTGACACGAGGCTTACAACTGAGCCGAAGCCTCAACAGCCCTTCGACCGCAACCAGCTGCCTCTACACGTGCGCGTGGATCGCCGCCACCGAGCACCGAACCGAGCACGCCGCGGTGCTGATGGGAGCAATTGAGAAGTTAGGGGAACCCACCGGAGCCAAACGGCTGAATCGGTACAACATCAACGCAGGTCAGGAATCGAGCCTGGCCCGCTTACGTCTCGTACTCGGCGAGCGAGCCTTCAGCAAGGCCGTCCAACAAGGTCGAGGTCTTAGCCTCAGGCAAGCGGTGGCCTATGCGCTCGGTGAAAGCACAGCAGCCGGTGACCCACTACGATCCGGTCCGAACAAAGACCTGACACCGCGCGAACGGCAAGTCGCAGACCTAGTGGCACAGGGGCTGACCAATAGAGTGATTGCGGACAAACTCGTGATATCCCAGCGAACCGCGCAAGGGCACGTCGAGCACATCCTCGCCAAACTCGGATTTGTCTCGCGGGCACAGATCGCGGCGTGGGTGGCGCCGAACGCAGGTGAACGATAGCGGACGAACTTGCCCCCACCTTCGACTGTCCGCTGTTCCGTAAGACGAACGGCCAGCGGAACACCGCGCGCTGCGGATCGCACCACTGCTCACCACTGTTCCGTTTGAGTGTTCCGCGTATTGTTCCGGTGAACCCCCGCCCTATGGAACGCTGGATGGATGGGCGAGCCGTTCCGCGTCGGATAGCCCGATGCTCCACCGACGAACAGGATGTCGGGATCCAGACCGAACAGCTGCTCGCGCTCGCAGCGCCGCGCGAGCGGATCTTCATCGACAAGGGGTTCGCCGGCACGACCCGCAAGAACCGGGCCGGGCTGGACAACGCGCTCGCCGCGGTCACCTCCGCCGCCGCGGCCGTAACCGGCCGGCAGGTGGTGCTGACGACAACGAAATTCGACCGGTTCGCGCGCAACATGGCCGAGGCCGGCGAGATCCTGACCGGTCTACGCGAGCGCGAAGTGCTGTTCGGGCTCGGTAGTTCGGTGTGCGACTGGAACGACCCGTTCGGCAAGCTGTTCCTGCACGCTGGCTATGGTCGCCGAATTCGAAGCGAACCTGAACCACCTGCGGACCCGCGAGGGCATGGCGAAGGCCCGCGCGAAAGGGCGCCTCAAGGGTAAGCAACCGAAACTGCCTCTCGCCGTACGCAAGACGATCCACCGCCGGTACCACGACCCCGACGACGACGCGAGCTTGGCGGACCTGGCCGACGAGTACAGCGTCGGTCGCTCCACCATCCACCGTATCGTCAGCGGCACCACACCGCGGGCGTAACTCCACCTCGAGGCCCATCGCGCCGCGGTCACGGCAACGCGGCGCTGTCGAATTCGAGGTGTGCCAGCAGAATGGCCCGGGCCGCGCGCTGCCTGGTCGGCGCGTCGCACAGGTAGATGCGGTTGCGGTGATGCGCCCACCAGCTAAGTCACCCCCGACCAGCGGCTACGCCAAATACGCCCGATTTTCGGCGGATACTACGGCGACCCCGTGTCATCCGGGGGCCGCAACGATGAAGGTCGAGGCAGAAAATTCGGCACCAGCAAACCCGGAGGAGTGCGCCATGTCCGGCCACTGTTCGATCGTTGCAGGGATCGACGGCTCACCATCATCGTTGCAGGCGGTTTCGTGGGCGGCCAAAGAACGGCGGGTCCACCTCCTGGCRGAGGAGCCTGGTCACGCAATGGTGCTCGGGTTCATCGGTCGCTGGTGGGAGAATGGCTACGGCCGCGTCGAGTGGTCCCCCGCAGACACGGCCGCGTCGAGTGGTCCCCCGCAGAC
>NZ_JBFUGT010000464.1:0-3718 GCF_056402775.1 Rhodococcus sp. P3_B8 | reverse complement strand
CGGTTGTGGTTGACCGACATCACCGAGCACTGGACCGATGAGGGCAAGCTCTACCTATTAGTTACGTGGAATCACGCCGGGGGTGGGTTGTTCGTCCCGCGGTGTCACCACGAGCTGAGGGGCCCTGTTGACTGTGTCGATGAACTTGGAGGAGAAGTGGCCGGTGCTGTGCCGGCACGAGCGGGCGGCCGAGTGGTTGCGGATCTGGACCGATCTGGGGCGGGCGCCTCGCACGATCGACGCGTATGCGCGCGGCCTGGCCGAGTATCTGCTGGTCTGCGATCGCGAGGGCATCGACCCGGTTGTTGCCACCCGGGCCCAAATCGCCCTGTTTGTAAGGGAGTTGCGGACTCGCCCGAGCCGACGCGGTACCAACGTTGTCGCGTTGGACTCGGGTTCGGGTCTGGCGAACGCGACGCTGCAGCAGCGGCTGGTTCCGGTGCGGTTGTTCTACGACTTCCTGGTCGAGGAGGGCGTGCGCGAGTCCAACCCGGTCGGTCGCGGGCGTTACACGCCGGGCCGGCACTTCGGTGGGCAGTCCCGGCCGCTGGTCCCGCGGATGGTCAAGTTGCCCTGGATCCCCGGCGAGGCCGAGTGGTTCCAGCTGCTTGACGCGTTCCGGCTCGAGCCGATCCGTAACCGGCTGATGCTGGCGCTGGCCTACGACTCGGCGCTGCGCCGTGAAGAGCTGTGCTCGCTGCGCACCGACGATCTCGATCCCGCGCACCGCACGCTGCGGGTGCGGGCGGAGACGACCAAGACCCGTCGGGGGCGGGTGGTGCCGTACTCGGCGGCGACCGGGGTGCTGCTGTCGGGCTACCTCGCGCACCGGGCCGGGATCAGCCGCGCCCGGGGGCCGCTGTTCTTGTCCGAGTCACGGCGCAATTACGGTGAACCGCTGAGCTTGTGGAGCTGGTCGAAGGTGGTGCGGCGGGTCGCGTTGGCTGCTGATGTTCCGCAGTTCTCCACGCACACCACCCGACACCTGTGTCTGACCGACCTGGCCCGGATGGGCTGGGAGCTGCACGCAATCGCAACGTTCGCCGGGCACCGTTCCACCGAGTCGACACTGACCTACATTCACCTGTCGGGCCGGGATCTTGCGGAAAAGCTGAATCGTTCGATGACGCACCTGCATGCGCAGCGCATCAGCATGCTCACCGCAGCCGATGCCGACGGGACGGGTCCGGCGTGACCGCCGCGGTTCGTGCCGTCGGCAAGACGGAAGCCATGCAGCCGGGGTGGACGTTTCCGTTGTCCCTCGAACGCTACGACCAGCGGGGGGAGCTGACCGATGCGGAGCGCCGCGCTCTGCGCGAGTTGGGTCCGAAGGCGTTGCGCCGCAACAGAGCACGGGGAATCCCACGCCGGACCGCGACCCACTGGACGGCGCTGGCCCGTCTCGTCGAGCCGCTCGACACCGCGCGGGCCGGGTTGCATCATGGCGATGACACCCGGTTTCGCCGGGCCGGGGCGCACGCGGCCGCGATCATCTTGCAGAACTGCGTGGACACGAGCCGGTCCTACTGGGCGTGGACGACCGAGGACTGGGCGCAGCTGTGTGGTTCGAGCGCCGAGGCCTTCGTCGCAGCCAGGGAACTGCCGACCGAGACCACGGTGCGTCCCTTCCTGCTCGCGCTGGCCTATCTGCTCGGCGGCTTCGACGACTTCCAGCTGTTGGGCACGTTCAACCGGCTGCACCTGGCCCGCTTCGTCTTCGGCGCCGGGATTGTCGAGGAGTCGATGCGCCAGGCCAGCGCGGTCCTGGACCAGTGGGGCTACCGCGGCGCCGCGAGCGGCAAGCACCGCCTGCGTGGGGTGTTCAGCCAGGCGCTGCTGATCAACCGCAGCCCCAGGTTGGAGGACCTGGACACCGCGGCGTTCGAGCGGCTGCGCGCGCATCCGGCAACAGGTGACCACCACGGCGAGATGCTCTACGCGCTGCAACGTGCGGTCGCCGCACTCGGACACTGCGACCCGCCGGTGCGCACCGGGCACCACCACGCACCCGGCATCGAGGGCACTGCCACAGCCTGGGCCGGCTGGGTCGAACGCTGGCACGACACCTCGACGCTCACCCCACGGGTCCGCGCCGCCGTGCGCACCATCATGGCCAAGGCCGGGCGATGGTTGGTCGCAGAACATCCTGAGATCACCGAACCCGGGCAATGGACCCGTCAGACGTGCGCCGCCTGGGTCGCGGTCGTGGACCGCATGAACGTCGGCGACTACGTCCAGCGACGCGACCACCTCCACGCCCGTGCTGGAACACCGATCTCCCCGCGCACCAAGGCCCACAACCTGATGGCGACCCGCACCTTCTTCCGCGACTGCCAGGAGTGGGAGTGGATCGGTCGCCGCTTCGACCCGGCCCGGGCACTTGCGGTGCCCCGCAGCGTGTCCGCGCTGATCGGCACCAACCCACGCGTCATCGCCGACGAGGTCTGGGCGAAACTGCTCTGGGCCGGGCTGAACCTCGACCAGGACCATCTGCCCGGCAACTCCGCCGACACCTACTACCCGATGGAGCTGATCCGGGCGATCACGCTGACCTGGCTGTTCAGCGGCCTGCGCAGCGACGAGTTGTCCCGCCTTCGAGTCGGCTGCGTGCGCTGGCAACACAACGGTCAGCCCATTGCTGCCGACTCGCCCGACGTGCTCGCCGAGGACGCCGTCTGCCTGCTCGACGTGCCCGTCCACAAGACCGGCACCGCGTTCACCAAACCCGTCGATCCTCTACTGGGACAGGCGATCGAGGCCTGGCAGGCGCTGCGCCCGCCTCAGCCGACGACGCTCGACCGCAAGACCAGCGAACAGGTGGACATGCTCTTCGCTGTCCGCGCGCACCCGGTCGCGAAGAACTACATCAACCGCACGATCATCCCTGCGCTCTGCGCCAAGGCCGGTGTCCCGAGCAGCGACGTCCGCGGCAACATCACCAGTCACCGGGCCCGGTCCACGATCGCGACCCAACTCTACAACGCCAAGGAACCGATGACGCTGTTCGAGCTGCAGGCATGGCTCGGACATCGCACCCCGACCGCCACGCAGCATTACGCGAAGATCAGCCCGAACACCCTTTCCAAGGCCTACACCGAAGCCGGTTACTTCGCCCGCAACGTGCGCACCATCGAGGTGCTGCTGGACCGCGATGCCGTCACTTCCGGCGCCGCCGCCGCCGGGCAGCCCTGGCAGCACTACGACCTCGGCCACGGATGGTGCAGCTACAGCTTTTTCGAGCAGTGTCAGCACAGGATGGCCTGCGCACGCTGCGACTTCTACACCCCGAAAGACTCCAGCAAAGCCCAGCTGCTCGAGGCGAGCGGCAACCTGCAGCGCATGCTCGCCAGCATCCCGCTTACCGACGACGAGCGCGCAGCCGTCGACGACGGACACACCGCAGTCACGCCCTGCTCGACCGGCTCACCGACGTCCCCACACCCGCCGGGCCCACCCCGCGTGAGCTCGGTACCCCCGCGACCGTGACCCTGCTGCCGATCGTGCAAGTCCGACCCGGGAAACCCTGATGAACTTGACAATCTTGATTCCACATAATCTGCGCGATCAAGGACTGCTTCTCCACCCGGATCGTCGGCTATTCGATCGCCGACCGGATGACCGCGGACCTGGCATGTTCGGCGCTGCGAAATGCCATTGCGCTCCGCAACCCGGACGGCACCGTCGTACATTCCGATCGCGGCAGCCAGTTCCGTTCCGG
>NZ_JBFUGT010000463.1:0-3738 GCF_056402775.1 Rhodococcus sp. P3_B8 | reverse complement strand
CGGCTACGCCGGCGTGTACTCGTCCTTCCTCCGGCACGCCGAAGCCGCATCCCAGCGGTACGGCATCGACGTGCGCACCATCCTCCTCGAAGTCGGCCGCCGCGGCCTCGTCGGCGGACAGGAAGACCTCATCGTCGACATCACACTCGACCTGCTCGCCACGAACCCTGAGCCCGCAGCGAGCTGAGTCCGGCTGCAGTGAAAGGAGATTCGGACTCCCACCGCTCAGTGAGCCGCCGGTTCGCACGAGCATGCAACGGCGACGCCAGGGTGCGTGCCATGTCGTCAGAACGGGTACGCGGGCATCGCGCTCTGCTCGGTGACCCTCGTCGAGCCAGGACTGCCACAACCGTTCTGGAAACGCGGTTGGGTTGCGGCGCAACGATGAGGGCGAGCTGCTCGATCGACCGAGTGGGGTGGGGGAGAGAGCAATGTCAGCCTCTCGCGAGCGCCAGCCAGGTCGAGATCGCCGCCGGGCGAGGAGCCCACCGGTCAGCACGAAGACGGCGACGGCGCCGGCGGAGCCTGCGATTGCGCCGGCGGTGAGCGGGATGAAGACTTGTCCGAGTCGATTGCCGGTCAGGCGAAGGGAGAGCGCGGAGGCGCGGTTCGGGGGCGGGACCAGCCCCGCAACCCAGGTCATCGTGAGCCCCACGTCACCAAGTCATCGATCGCCTGGAGACGCGTCACCCGGACATCTCCAGGGAGGCCATCGAAGAGGTCGTGCGCTCCGCGCACAGCCACTTCGCGGACCGGAAGGTACGCGACTTCGTGCCCCTGCTCGTCGAGCGGGCTGCCCGCGAGAAGATCCGGGAACTGGTGACGTCGTAGGCGTGGTCGCGTCGGGTCGCCATCCACGATCGAGATGGCGACCCGACGTGTTTCACCGAAACCTGTTCGTGTTCTCTCTCAGTTGAGCTTCTGCGGCACACCGTAGGTCATGACGGTGTCGCCGTTGGCTGTGACGGCCTTCGCATACGGCCGGATGGTGACCGGTCCGATCGCTCCGGAGATGGAACCGTGAACGCCCTGCATCCGCACCAGCGCCTCGGGTCCGTCGAACTCCTGACCCTCGAGCAGCGGGACCTCGGTGATACCGCCCGGCTCCAGGTCGATGTCCAGTTCCTGCGACGGGATGATGTCACCCGCCAGCTCCACGTTGGTCCCCGCGCTCAGATCCAGCGTGAAGTCGGGGATAAGCCCCAGGTCGATGCCGGTGTCCGACCCGATCGCGAACCCCAGGCCGGGCGAATTGAGGACGATGGTCGCACCTGCCAGCGCAACCGGGTAGCCGATCTGGTATCCGACGGTCAGTTGTGTGCCCTCGAATTCCGCGGCGTCGGGGCCGCTGATGTTCACCCCGGCGTATCCGTTGTGGAAGAACTCGACGCTGGTCGGTACGCCGTCGAGCGGCGGAACGACCTGATACTGCGTGTCGCCCTGCAGGACCTCGATGCGGTTGCCGTCCGCGTCGATGACGGAACTGGAGTTGTCGACACCGGCCGCGGCGGTGCCGTTACCCATCACCATGGCAAGTACGGCGATACCTGCGACCGCCGCCAGGCGGGTGAAGGATCTGTGTCCGGGTGGAGCTGTGCTGATGTTCGTCATGCCGATCCCCATTCAGTACGTACTGCAACCGATACGARAAAGCATGCGAAGCGTAACCATTCAAGCCCCTCGCCGTCTTCGTGTTGTTCAGAAGTTCACGAGCGTTTCGTGCGGTCCGCCACCGCTGACCTGGTTGTTCGTGGCACGATGGGCCGGTCGACGACGGCGAGCGTGCGGGGCAGGTCAGTCGTAGCGCGCGCCGGGCGTTCGACCACCGAGACTCCCGAGAACGTTCACCCAGCGCAGCAGCCCGGAATAGCTGCTGATCAGCGCATTCCGAGGATTCGGCGGACGGGACCGCGTTTGCGCGTCTTCGTGATCGTCGTCGCCAGGCCGATGCGGCGGCCGGTGAGTGGATCGGTGGCGGGAGGACCGCCGAACCCGGATTCGGACGCGGTCTCTGGTGCGGCGTCGCGGGTGTCGGTGAGGTACTTGTCGGGAAGCGAGAGTTTCGCGATGGTCCGCCACGACTTCCAGTACTGCACCGCGAGCGGGCCGGTCGTGTACGGCAGGTCGTACTTGTCACATAGCTGCTTCACGCGGATCGAGATCTCGTGGTAGCGGTTGGAGGGCAGGTCCGGGAAAATATGGTGCTCGATCTGGTAGCTCAGGTTGCCGGTCATGAAGTCCATGACGGGGCCGCCCGAGATGTTGGCGGAACCGAGCATCTGCCGCAGGTACCACTGGGCGTGCGTCTCGTTGTCGACGTCGGTCTTGGTGAATTTCTCGGCGCCGTCCGGGAAGTGGCCGCAGAAGATTACGGCGTTGGTCCACAGGTTGCGGACGAGGTTGGCGGTCGCGTTCGCCTTTGCGGTGGACTTCCATGCCTTGCCCGTCAGTGCCGGGTACACGACATAGTCCTTGAGTGTCTGCCTGCCGAGCTTGGCGAGCACTTCCTTGCCGCGCGTCTTGGTGAGTTCACGGTCGTCCCGGCCGCCTCGGGTCACTTTGCCCAGTTCGAGCAATTGGATGGCGAGGCCGTATTGGAACAGCGCCGCGAGAATCGCGTTGTAGGCGAGGTTGCCGAGGTAGAAGGGCTTCCAGCGCTGGTCACGGGTGACGCGGAGCAGGCCGAAGCCCACGTCGTCGTCCATGCCGAGGACGTTGGTGTATTTGTGGTGCGCGTAGTTGTGGGTGATCTTCCAGTGCGCCGACGGATCGGCGTTGTCCCATTCCCAGTTCACGGAGTGCACCTCGGGATCGTTCATCCAGTCCCATTGCCCGTGCATCACGTTGTGCCCGAGCTCCATGTTCTCGATGATCTTCGACAACGAGAGCATCCCGGTGCCCAGCACCCACAGCGAGCGCTTGCGGGAACCGAAGAGCACCGCCCGGCCGCCGAGTTCCAGGCCGCGTTGCAGCCGGATGGTGTTGCGGAGGTACCGGGCGTCGCGTGCACCGCGGGATTCCTCGATGTCTCGTCGGATCGCATCCAGGTCGCGGCCGATGGCCTCGACGTCGGCGCGTGTCAGGTGTGCATATTCCTCGATGTCCGATATCGCCATGCACCTACGATACCGTAAGTTACGGTCCCGTAGGTTACGGGCGAGTATTTTATGATGCGAATCACTTCGACTGGTACGCAGCAATTTTCGATGTCGAATGGTGCACGGGACGAGCGAATATCGCGTGCTCGCGCCTGCTGGGGTGGGTCACTGGGTGAGGAACGTCGGCACGTGGTCGGTGTGGAAGCGGGGGAGGGTGGTGCAGAGGGCAGACAGGTCGTTGCCGCTACTGAGGACGGTGCCGTCGGGCCGGATGATGGCGGCGCGGGCGCGGGCGCGGCGTAGCCAGCGGTGCAGATCGGTGCCGGGTCGAGCCAGCAGGACTGTGCCACCGCGTTGTTCGATGTCGGTGCGTTGTGTCGGGGTCGGGGAGAGGGAAGTGACGACCGCGAACCGGCCGCCGACGACCTCGGCGAATCGGCGACCCTGGTCGAGGTCCGGATTCGGGATCAGGCGGCCCGCTCGGCTTCTGCGCAGTCGAGGTCGTTCTATCAGAGTGGAGCGGTGAAGGGCCGGGGTTTCGCCGTCCATGATCTTGTCGCCGAGACCCGGGATACGGTGCAGCAGTGGTACGACGATGCGACGGATGAGGTTACCGAGTTCGCCGCCTTCGGTCATGGCC
>NZ_JBFUGT010000462.1:0-3739 GCF_056402775.1 Rhodococcus sp. P3_B8 | reverse complement strand
ACGCGGACCGCATCGAATATCTGGAGAAAACGTGAGAACTTACTTCGCTTCACGTAAATCTTCGCTCGTCTGTTTCGGGTCTGTTGCAGAATTCGCACACGTCAGGGGGGTCTTTGTGAAGTTTGTGTAGGATCCTGAAATGTGGGATGCCACTTCTCCGCGGCCGTCCGCGGCGGGGTAGTTTGCTCCAATGTTCTCCAAAGTCCTGGTCGCCAACCGTGGCGAAATTGCGATCCGCGCTTTCCGTGCCGCCTACGAACTAGGTGCTGGAACGGTTGCGGTGTTCCCGTACGAGGATCGGAACTCGATCCACCGTCTGAAGGCTGATGAGAGTTATCAGATCGGCGAGGAGGGACACCCGGTTCGGGCGTACCTCTCCGTCGACGAGATCGTCTCCGCGGCCAAGCAGGCAGGCGCCGACGCCATCTACCCCGGCTACGGCTTCCTTTCCGAGAACCCGGATCTCGCCGCCGCGTGCGCCGAGGCGGGCATCACGTTCGTGGGTCCCTCCGCCGAGGTGCTCGAGCTCACCGGCAACAAGGCGCGTGCGATCGCCGCGGCGAAGGCCGCCGGTCTGCCGGTGCTGGCGTCGTCGGAGCCGTCCGCCGACGTGGACGAGTTGCTGGCCGCGGCCGAGACCATGCAGTTCCCGCTGTTCGTGAAAGCCGTCGCCGGCGGCGGTGGCCGCGGCATGCGCCGCGTCGCCGAGCGGGCTCAGCTCAAGGAGTCCATCGAGGCCGCCGCCCGTGAGGCCGAGTCGGCCTTCGGCGACCCGACGGTGTTCCTCGAGCAGGCCGTCGTCGACCCGCGTCACATCGAGGTCCAGATCCTGGCCGACGGTCAGGGCAACGTCATCCACCTGTTCGAGCGGGACTGCTCGCTGCAGCGCCGTCACCAGAAGGTGATCGAGCTCGCGCCTGCCCCGAACCTGTCGGAAGAGCTGCGGGCGAAGATCTGCGCGGACGCGGTGGCGTTCGCGAAGGAGATCAACTACTCCTGTGCGGGCACCGTCGAATTCCTCCTCGACACCCGCGGCAACCACGTCTTCATCGAGATGAACCCTCGCATCCAGGTCGAGCACACCGTCACCGAAGAGGTCACGGACGTCGACCTCGTGCAGTCGCAGCTGCGGATCGCGTCGGGGGAGACCCTCGCGGACCTGGGTCTGAGCCAGGACAAGATCACGCTGCGCGGCGCGGCGCTGCAGTGCCGCATCACCACCGAGGACCCCGCCAACGGATTCCGCCCGGACACCGGTCGGATCACCGGCTACCGCACCCCGGGTGGTGCCGGTATCCGCCTCGACGGCGGGACGTCGGTCGGGGCAGAGGTCTCCGCGTACTTCGATTCGATGCTCGTCAAGCTCACCTGCCGCGGCCGCGACTTCGAAACCGCCGTCGCCCGGGCCCGCCGCGCGGTCACCGAGTTCCGCATCCGCGGCGTGTCGACGAACATCCCGTTCCTGCAGGCGGTGCTCGACGACCCCGACTTCAAGGCCGGCCGGGTCACCACGTCCTTCATCGAGGAGCGCCCCCAGCTGCTCACGCTACGCAGCTCCGCCGACCGTGGCACCAAGATCCTCACCTACCTCGCCGACGTGACGGTCAACAAGCCGCACGGCGAGCGGCCGTCGGCGGTGTACCCGCGCGACAAGCTGCCCCAGATCGACCTGTCCACCCCGCCGCCGGACGGCAGCCGTCAGAAGCTGCTCGCCCTCGGGCCGGAGGGATTCGCCAAGGCACTGCGGGAGCAGAAGGCCCTCGCCGTCACCGAGACCACGTTCCGTGACGCACACCAGTCACTCCTCGCGACCCGCGTGCGGACCAGCGGTCTGCTCGACGTCGCCGGGCACGTCGCCCGGCTGACCCCCGAGCTGCTGTCCATTGAGGCGTGGGGCGGTGCGACCTACGACGTGGCGCTGCGGTTCCTGCACGAGGACCCCTGGTACCGGCTGGCCGCTCTGCGCGAGGCCGTGCCGAACATCTGTTTGCAGATGCTGCTGCGCGGACGGAACACCGTCGGCTACACCCCGTACCCGGAGAAGGTGACGCGGGCGTTCGTCGAGGAGGCCACCAACAGCGGCATCGACATCTTCCGCATCTTCGACGCCCTCAACAACGTCGACCAGATGCGGCCGGCCATCGACGCCGTCCGCGAGACCGGCACCGCTCTCGCCGAGGTCGCCCTGTCCTACACCGGCGACCTGTCGAACCCGAACGAGAAGCTGTACACCCTCGACTACTACCTGCGCCTGGCGGAGGAGATCGTCGAGGCCGGTGCGCACATCATCGCGATCAAGGACATGGCCGGACTGCTCCGCGCCCCCGCCGCCACCACCCTGGTGACGGCGTTGCGCAAGAACTTCGACCTGCCCGTGCACGTGCACACCCACGACACCCCGGGTGGTCAGCTCGCGACGTACCTGGCCGCATGGCAGGCAGGCGCGGATGCGGTCGACGGTGCCTCGGCCGCGATGGCGGGCACCACCAGCCAGCCTGCGTTGTCGGCGATCGTGGCCGCGGCCGCGCACTCCGAGCACGACACCGGCCTGGACCTGCAGGCCGTGTGCGACCTCGAGCCGTACTGGGAGGCGCTGCGCAAGGTGTACAAGCCGTTCGAGTCCGGGCTGCCTGCCCCGACCGGACGTGTCTACACGCACGAGATCCCCGGCGGTCAGCTGTCGAACCTGCGCACCCAGGCCGTGGCGCTCGGTCTCGGTGACAAGTTCGAGGAGGTCGAGGCCAAGTACGCGGCCGCCGACCGGATGCTCGGCCGCCTGGTCAAGGTCACCCCGTCGTCGAAGGTGGTCGGCGACCTCGCCCTGCACCTCGTCGGATCCGGAGCGTCCACCGAGGAATTCAAGGAGAACCCGGCGAAGTTCGACATCCCCGATTCGGTGGTCGGGTTCCTGCGCGGCGAACTGGGCACCCCGCCCGGCGGCTGGCCCGAACCGTTCCGCACCCGGGCCCTCGAAGGTCGCGGAGCCGCCAAGCCCGAGGTGGCTCTGTCCGCGGACGACGAGAAGGCACTCTCCGGCACGTCCGCGGAACGACGGGCGACGCTCAACCGGTTGCTGTTCCCCGGCCCGACGAAGGAATTCCTCGAGCACCGGGACAAGTACGGCGACACGTCGCAGCTCTCGGCGAACCAGTTCTTCTACGGCCTGCGTCGCGGCGACGAGCACCGGGTCCGCCTCGCACAGGGTGTCGAGCTGATCATCGGGCTCGAGGCCATCTCCGAACCCGACGAGCGGGGATACCGCACCGTCATGTGCATCCTCAACGGGCAGCTGCGTCCGGTGTCGGTGCGTGACCGGTCCATCTCCAGTGAGCTCCCGGCCGCGGAGAAGGCCGACAAGAACAACCCCGGCCACGTGCCGGCGCCGTTCGCCGGTGTGGTGACCCTCGCCGTGACCGAGGGTCAGCACATCGCCGCCGGCGACACGATCGCGACCATCGAGGCCATGAAGATGGAAGCGGCTATCACCGCCCCGCGAAGTGGCACGGTCTCCCGGCTGGCCATCGGATCGGTCCAGCAGGTGGAGGGCGGCGACCTCCTCGCCGTCGTGTCGACAGGGGAGTCCGCGAGCGAGTGACTCGGATCATCGCGGGACTCGCGGGCGGTCGACGCCTGCGGGTCCCGCCGAGCGGGACCCGGCCCACCTCGGACCGGGTCCGCGAGGCATTGTTCARCGCACTGCACAGCCGGATGGACCTCGAAGGCGCGTCCGTCCTCGACC
>NZ_JBFUGT010000461.1:0-3768 GCF_056402775.1 Rhodococcus sp. P3_B8 | reverse complement strand
GACATACTGCGACGGTAGGACCGGTGCACCCCGCTGCCCATCCCCGGAATCTGGGATGGCGGTGTGCCTGTGACCAGCGCATACTGTGTTCATGCTGGAGGTCCGGGCGGAAAAGCTGCGCCGGGAGGTGCTCGCGGTCGCGGGATCGGGCGCCGGTGTCACGCAGCTGCACGAGCGCGCCATCGAACTGGTCGGTGAGACGGTGCGCAGCGACCTGACGTGCTGGGCGATGCTCGACCCGGAGACACTCGCGATCAGTTCGATGACCAGTGGGCGCAGCCGGATACCGCAGCAGTACGAACCGCTGCTCGCCGAATCCGAGTACAACGGCGACGATCCGGGCACGTTCGCCGAACTCGCCCGCAGTGGCCGAACCGTCGCGCGGGCCTCGGACCTACCCGCGGACGAGGTCGCGCACAGCCTCCGCCACGGCGCGGTGTGGGCGCCGCTGGGGCTGGGCAGCGAGGTCCGAATCGTGTTTCGCGTCAATGGCGTGTGCTGGGGTGCAGCCGGATTCGTGCGGTCCGGGCCGGATTTCACCGACCGTGAGCTCGAGTTCCTCACACTCGTGGCTCCCGGCTTGGCGGTCGCGACGCGGGCCGCGTCCGTACACCCCCCGGCGGTCTCCGGTCGCGGCGACCAGGGTCCCGCGGTAGTGGTCACCGACGCCGCCGGCGATCCGATTGCGCTCACGGCCGCTGCCCGCGGCTGGCAGGACCGCTTCGACGAGGTCGCCCCGGGCAGGCTGACCGTGGTGTTGCGGGCCGCGACGTTCGGGGCGCGGTCGAGCGGGTCGGGGATCTTCAAGGCGCGGGTGCGCGACGCGGAAGGTGGCTGGATTCTGGTGCGCGCCACGGCCTTGATCGGCGGCGACGAACCGCAGACGGTGGTCACCCTCGAACCCGCCGTCGACGGCGAGCTGACGGGACTGCTGCTCGCGGCGTATGCGGTGACCGCACGCGAGCGTGACGTGTGCGCCGATGTGATGGCCGGCTACGCGACATCCGAGATCGCGGACCGCCGCGGCATCACGGTGAACACCGTCCAGGACCACCTGAAATCGGTGTACGGGAAGGCCGGGGTCCGCAGTCGCGCGGAACTCGCCGCTCGGCTGCGGACCGGTCGAGAGCACTAGCGGCGGCTCACGAACCGGCCCCGCCCTCCACGGCGACTCAGCGCGGTTCGGGCCGCTCCTGGTAACACTTGAAACTCAGTGCGAGACGGCCACGCCCGTGTGTCATCGAGCGCAGGGCGACCGGATAGTCGGTGACCTCGCTCGTCGGCACCGACGCGATCACGGTGACCTCGCCGTCGCCTGCCGGTTCGGTGCCCTCGATCTGGCCGCGGCGCCGTCCGAGATCCGCCATCACGTCACCCTGAAGCGCCGACGGCACCGTGACTTCGACGTGGTCGACGGGTTCGAGGACGAGGGTGCCCACCTTGTCGATGGCCGCACGGAGGGCGAGTGCCCCCGCCATCCGGAAACTGAAATCGTCGGAGTCGACCGAGTGATGCTTGCCGTCGAGAACGGTGGCCCGCAGGTCGACGAGCGGAAACCCGTGCCGGCCTCCGCGTCCCATCGATTCGGCGATCCCCTTGCCGACCGCGGGGATGAGGGATTTGGGTATCACGCCACCGCGGGTCTCGTCGACGAACTCGTAGCCCTCGTTGCGGGGGAGCGGCTCGAAGCGGACCGTCGCCACCCCGAACTGGCCGTGGCCGCCGCTCTGCTTCTTGTGGCGGCCCTCCGTCTCCACGGCGCCGAGCAGCGTCTCGCGGTACGCGATCTTGACAGGTTCGGTCTGGAGGGTGATGCCGTACCGCCGCTTCAGCCGGGTCAGCGCGACCTGCACGTGCACGTCGCCGGCGCCCCGGACCACCGTCTGGTGGGTTTCGCTGTCGCGGGTCACCTCCAGCGTCGGGTCGTCGCTGACGAGCTCGGCGAGGGCCGTCGCCAGTTTGTCCTCGTCGCCCGCGCTCTCGGCGGCCACGGCGATCCCGTAGACGGGACGCCGGTGCACGATCGGAGGCACGGTGAGGGACGAGCCGATCGGGGCGAGGGTGTCGCCTGTCGAGACGTCGGTCAGCTTGATGGCGCCGACGATGTCGCCTGCTTCCGCGGTGTCGATCGCCGTGTGTTTGCTACCGAGGACGCGAAGGAGGTTGTGCAGGCGCTCCTTCGCGCCGGTGCGCTGGTTGACGAGAATGTCGTCGGCGTGCACGGTGCCGGACAGGATCTTCACCAACGCCACCTGCCCGACGTATTCGTCGGTTTGCGTCTTGAAGACGTACGCGAGCGGGTCGCCGGACGGATCGCACCGCACCTCGGCGACCCCGTCGCCGTGAACCTCGATGCCCGGGACCTCCGACGGTGCGGGCGCGATCCGGCACACGAAGTCGAGCAACCGGTCGACGGCGATCGCATCGACAGCCGACCCGCACAGCACCGGCCACAGCGAGCCCGCCGCGAAACCCGCGCGGAGCGCGTGCTCGAGTTCGGCCACGGAGATGTCCTCCCCGTCGAGATACTTCGAGAGCAGGTCGTCCTCGATCTCGACCACGTCCTCCACGAGATGCTCGTGCTGTTCGTGCTCGCGGTCGGCGATGTCGACGGGCAGTTCGTCGCTCGTGTTCGCGGACCCGCTGTCGTAGAGGATGACGTGCTCGGTGAGGAGATCCGCGACCCCGGTGAACGCCGACGCCTCGCCGACGGGCAGGTCGACCGGCTCGACCCCGGACCCGAAATGGTCGCGGATCCCGGCCAGGACGACGTCGAACGACGCCCGCTCCTTGTCCATCTTGTTCACGAACAGGATGCGCGGAATGGAACGCTCACCGGCCGCCTGCCACAGCAATTCGTCGTTCACCTGCAGGCCGCTGACGCCGTCGATCACGAACACGGCGACGTCCGCGACCCGGAGCGCGGTCATCGCGTCGCCGACGAAATCGGCGTAGCCCGGCGGGTCGAGCAGGTTGATCCGGTAGTCGCCCCACGAGAAGGAGGCCAGGCCGAGCGCCAGCGACTGCGTGCGGTCGTGTTCTTCCGGTTGGGTGTCGAGCACGGTGTTACCGCTCTCGACGCGTCCGGGCCGGGTGACGACACCGGCGCGGAAGAGCATCGCCTCCGCGAGCGTCGTCTTCCCGTTACCCTGATGTCCCATCAGAGCGATATTGCGGATCAGATCCGTCTCGGTCGTCACTGCTACCCCCACCACAGCACTGTCGTTGGGTCGCTCCCGACGATACCGCGCGAGCGACCGCCGGTGAGGCGTTATCTTCCACCTGGACAGGTGGGCGCGACCCCGTTCCACCACACCCGACACCGAATGGAGACCGGCATGGCTTCGGACGACTTCCTCGTCGAGCGTTCCACCGTCATCGATGCGAGCCCCGACGCCGTTCAGCCGCTCCTCGACAACTTCCGGCTGTGGCAGTCGTGGTCGCCGTGGGAGAACGTCGATCCCGACCTGAAGCGCACGTACTCCGGCCCGGCCTCGGGTGTCGGCGCTGCCTACGCCTGGGAGGGCAATCGCAAGGCGGGGGCGGGGTCGATGGTGATCACCGAGTCGGTGCCCGGTTCGAAGGTCGTGCTCGACCTGAAGTTCCTCAAACCGTTCAAGGCGGACAACGTCACGACGTTCCTCCTCGAACCGAACAGCGCCGGGACCACCGTCCGCTGGCAGATGACCGGCAAGACCAACCGCTTCTTCAAGATCGTGGGCGTCCTCTTCCCGATGGACAAGATGGTGGGCAAGGACTTCGAGAAGG
>NZ_JBFUGT010000460.1:0-3807 GCF_056402775.1 Rhodococcus sp. P3_B8 | reverse complement strand
GGCGGACTGGGACCGCGGCATTGCCTCGCAGATTGCGTTGGCGCGCAGGGAATCCCCGAACCGTGGCGGTCGGCATCTCGGGTTCGCTCAGGCGTTGGTGCACGCGATGCCGCACACCCTGGCCCTGTTGCGGTCGGGCCGGCTGAACGAATGGCGAGCCACGCTGCTTGTGCGGGAGACGGCGTGCCTGTCGGCGACGGATCGGGGCATCGTGGACCGCCGGTTGTGCTCGGACCCGGCCACCCTCGACGGCGTCGGCGACCGCGGGCTGATCGCCCGCGCGAAGGCGTTGGCGGTCGAACTCGACGCCGCGTCCGTGGTGCGGCGGCATCGTAAGGCGGTGTCCGAGCGTCGGGTCACGACACGGCCGGCCCCAGATTCGATGGCATATCTGAGTGTGCTGATGCCGGTCGAGCAGGCGGTGTGTCTGCAGGCCACGCTGGGTGGGGATGCCGACAGTCTGATCGCGACCGGCAACAGTGGCGGCCGGACCCGCAATCAGCTGATGGTGGACCTGTTGTTCGACCGCGGCACCGRAGCGTCGGTGGCGGCGGGGGTGCCGGTGGCGGTGAACCTGGTGCTCTCGGACGAGACTTTGCTGGCCGGCGGGCACGAGGCCGCGCAGTTGCAGGGATTCGGGCCGGTGCCGGCGGGGATTGCCCGGCAACTGGTGGCAGATGCGGTGGGGTCGGGTATCGAGGCCACCTTACGAAGGATTTACACCTGCCCGCAGTCGGGGGCGTTGACGGCGATGGAATCCCGGTCGCGGACGTTCCCGAAGAGCCTCGCGGCACTGATCGACCTCCGGGACCGCACCTGCCGCACCCCGTGGTGCGATGCGCCGATCCGGCACCACGACCACATCCGCTCACACCGAGAATCCGGTGCCACGACGGCAGACAACGGGTCCGGCCTCTGCGAAGTCTGCAACTACGCGAAAGAGGCGCCCGGCTGGGCTGCCCGTCCGATACACCGGCCCGGGCGCACCCACTTCATCGACCTGCGTACTCCGACAGGCCACCACTACCGATCGGCGGCCCCGCCGCTCCCGGCCGCGGCGCGAGAGTCGGAGGTCGAGACCCTTCTGATCACACACCTCCGCGCCTCGTGAACGACGCCTCCGAGACGGACGTGTAACGCCGTTGCTGCAATGTGCGACTTGTCTGTTAACGCGTTGACACCTACTCGGGTGTTCGACACGGGCTACGAACGGATGGGGTAGACCATGRAACGTCGCGTTTCAGCACGCAAGGTCGCGCATCGACGAAGGATCGCAGGCAGTCTGGTCGCGCCCGGCGCGTTGGGGCTGGCGGCGCTGCTCGCGACACCGTGGTCGAACCCGGGTTCACCGRCCACGACGTCGACAGCCTTGACCGCGGCGGCCTCGGACGCGTGCTACGACATGGTCAGCATCGCCGTCGCCGGCCGCGGCGACACCCCGCGCGACGGGACCCGGATGCTCGTGGCGCCCGACGGCACGCGGCTTCCCGCGTCGTACTCCAGCGACTACAGCAGTCCATGGATCGACGAGGTGGTGAATGCGCCGCAGCAATCCGTCGGCGGAGGGTCCTATGCCGCGGTCTACGTCGAGTATCCGGCCAACATGAACTCGTACGAAGACGCCGTGAACGCCGGCGTCGACAACACCGAAACCGTGATGCGGTCGATTCACGCGTCGTGCCCGGACACGAAGTTCTCGATCGTCGGCTACAGCGAGGGCGCCGATGTGGCACGGCGGGTTGCGATGGAGGTCGGCAACCAGGACGGCCAGGACGGCTCGTACGACATTCTCGATCCGGCGTCCGTGGTCGGCGTCGTCATCCTGGCGGATGCCGGCCGCAACCTCGGGGGAGGGCCATTTCCCGGTTCGGACAACGAATTCCGCAATCCCGACGGCTTCGACCTCGCCTACCAGTCGGGGCAGACGGGCACATCCGGGCGGGGAGCATTGCCCGGCACGTCGGGCAGCTTCGGCGCCCTGGACGGGAAGGTGGCATCGTTCTGCTCGGAAGGCGACCTGACCTGCTCCGCGCCCGAGAACATTGCGCTACTGCAGCTCGCGATCAACGTGGGACGGCAGCTGAACGTCGACTCGTTGCAGAAGGATGGGCTGACCCCCGCGACGGGACAGGATCTCGCGGTGGTGCTCGGGCAGATCGCCCTCGCCGCGTTCGCGGACATCCAGTCGCAGGACGATTGGATGCAGTCCGACGAGACGTTCCTCGACGTTTTGATCAAGGTGTCGGATCCGGCGTACAAGCCCGATAGCGGTGCGGCGCAATCGGACACGTCAGCTGGTCCGATCTCGTCGAATCAGGCGGTCGACCTGGTCTACCTGCCGGCGAAGGTGCGGAACGAGATCATCGGGTTCATTGCGGACAACCAGAACACGATCCAGGTGGCGATGAGCGACCCGTATCAGCAGACGCTGGGGGAGGGAACCGGCCATCACTTCGACTACTGGCGTGATGCGAACGCCGGCAGCGGGAAACCGCTGACTTCTGCCCAGTACGCCGCAGCCTGGTTGACACACCTGGCGCAGGAGGCGGAGAAGGGTGAGTCGCGCGCGGCCGCGGCGGAAGCGTCGACCGCGAAACTTGCCGCTGCCTCCACGAAGGAGACGGAAGCGGAAGCGGCTCAGGTCGTTCCCACCACCACGGACAGCGCGAAAAAGGCTCAGTTGGCGGGCAACCCGGTCAGTGCGACGACCACGACGACCAGCAGTTCGCCGACACCCACGACGACGGTCGCGACGACGACGTCACCGGAACCCACGACAGCGGTGGAAGTAGCCGCAGAAACCACGACGTCGGCGTCGGCGCCTCAGGCCGTCGCCGGAACATCGGACGCATCCGTGGTGACTACCACCGCGGCGGAACCCACCGCGACCACTGAATCGGAGTCACCGACGACCACCACGCCGGTCGTCACCACGACGACGCTTCAGCCGGCGGCCGGGTGACGCCCGATCAGCCCCGGTCGGCTTCGCGTGCGGCGCCTTCGAGGCGGGTCCGGTAGGTCTCCCACCACATCCGGTCTTCTGCGGGCAGGTTGGTGTTGTCCGCGCGCAAGACGACCGTGCCGTCGACGAGTTCGCGGACGATGTCGGCGTGCCCTGCGTGCCGGTGGGTTTCGGCGATGACGTGCACGAGAATCCGGTGCAGGGTGACGTCGCGGCGGGCGTTCGGCCAGTGCGGTATCCGGCCCGGCGCGTCGAGCGGCAGAGCCCGGATGGTGTCGTCGGCGTGCGCCCACGCTGTCCGGTACTGCCCGACGATGTATTCGCGTGACTCGTCGGGGGTCGTCCACATGTCCACGTTGTCTTCGGCGTGGTCGGTCACCCACGGTGGGTATTCGACGGATCGGCCGAAAGTCTTGCCGAAGTAGCCGATCTCGACGCCCGTCAGGTGTTTGACCAACCCCACCAGATTCGTGCCGGTCGGGGTCATCGGCCGGCGGATGTCGTATTCGGACAGCCCGTCAAGCTTCCACAGCAGGGCGTCGCGGGCGGCCTGGAGGTAGTGGTGCAGGTCGGCCTTCGGATCTGTCAATGCCCTTCCTGATCGGTCAGTTCCCTGCCTTCGAGGGCCTTGACGCGGCGCCGTTCGAGGAGCACGAGACCCGTGCCGATGACGAGGCAGAGGACGCAGGCGATTCCACCGATCAGCGCCCAGCCCTCGAATCCGTAGCCGGCCGCGACCAGCGTCAACCCGAGTACGGCGATTCCGGCGGCGATCAGGATGTAACCCGGCCAGTTGCGGCCGTCGGTGATCGCCTCACCGGCATGGTTGCGCATGGTGTGCGCAT
>NZ_JBFUGT010000459.1:0-3819 GCF_056402775.1 Rhodococcus sp. P3_B8 | reverse complement strand
GAACGCACCGCCGAGCAGGCCGCCCAGGTCGGTCACGCCGCCGAGGTCGACTCCGCCGTCCGCGCCGAGCACCGCGTCGAGGGCCGCACCCAGACCGGCGGTGGCGTCACCGTCGACTCCGAGCACTCCGCCGAGCGCGCCGCTGATGGTGGTTCCCAGGTCGGCACCGGTGTCGAGGACACCGCCCAGCCCGAGGCCGCTCTCCAGAGCGCCACCCAGGACCGTGCCCAGGTTCGCGCCTGCCTCGCCGCCCAGCCCGAGGGCCCCGCTCAGCGCCGTCGTCAGCTCCGACGTCAGTTCCCCGCCGAGACCGAGGTCGGCGCCCAGCCCGAGGTCCAGTCCGCCGTCCAGCAGACCACCCAGGTCGATGTCCGTCACGCCGCCCGCGCCGAGCACGGCGTCGAGGGTGCTGCCCAGTTCGGCGGCCAGGCCACCGTCCAGACCGAGGGCGCCGCCGAGGACCGTGCCGAGCGCGGCGTCCAGTCCCAGTCCGCTGTCGAGTGCGCCGGACAGGGCGCCACCGAGGCCGCCGTCCAGATCGAGGGCGCCGCCGAGCAGACCGCCCAGGGCTCCACCGAGATCGCCGCTGACGTCACCGCCCGCGCCGAGGACGCCACCGAGGATGCCGCTCAGCGCACCGCCGAGGTCGCCGTCGGCACCGAGAACGGCGCCGAGGTCGAGTCCGCCACCGGCACCGAGAACGGCGTCCAGCGCGGTACCCAGACCGGCGGTGAGGTCGCCGCCGACTCCGAGTTCACCGCCGAGCAGTCCGCTCAGCGCACCGCCGAGGCTGCCGCCCGCGCCGAGGATCGCGTCGAGGTCCAGTCCGCCGCCCAGGTCCGCGATCGAACCGAGCGTCGCGCCGAGCGCGCCACCGAGGTCTGCGCTCAGGTCGCCGCCCGCACCGAGGACACCACCGAGAGCGCCACCGAGGACCGCGCCGAGGTCGGTGCCGAGAACTCCGCCGAGCGAGCCGGCGACGTCACCGAGCAGTTCACCGCCGAGCAGGCCTTCGAGGGTGGCGCCCAGTCCGCCGCCTGCGCCGATCGCCGCGTCGAGCGCACCGCCCAGCGCGCCGCCGAGACCGGCGTCGACACCGAGCACGCCGCCGAGGGTCGTTCCGAGCACAGCACCGAGGTCGAGGCCGCCACCGAGTCCGGCGAGGATGTCACCGTCCAGGCTGCCACCGAGGTCGACGACGCTTCCGAGGGCGGCACCGAGAGCCGCACCCAGTTCGGCGCCCAGGTCGCCGCCGATCGACAGGGCGGGGGCGAGGATCCCGGTGAGACCACCGGCCACGTCGACCACCGGCAGGGCCGTGATCGCCGCGGTGAGGGTGGTGGCGAGCTGCGCCGTCAGGTCGGCGCCCAACCCGAGGGCGCCTCCGAGGGCCCCGCTGATCGTTGCGCCGAGGTCGAGGGCACTACCGAGGTCGAGGCCACCGGTGAGGGAGAGTGCTGCGTCGAGGGCCGCACCCAGCGCGGCACCGAGCTCCGCACCGATCTCGCCGCCGATCTCCAGCGCGGCACTGAGTGCGGCACTCAGGCCGGCAGCCAGTTCCGCCGCGAAGTCGAAGTCGCCGCCCAGGCCGGCACCGAGACCGAGGCCTGCGCCGGCACCGATACCGACCGCACCGCCGAGGCCGCCGCCGAGACCGAGGCCGCCGCCCAGGCCGCCACCGACACCTGCGCCGACACCGCCCGCCACGTCACCGGCGACGTCGGCACCGGCGTTGACGATCGCGGCCAGGTCGGCCCCGCCGCCTGCGAACAGTCCCGACTCCGCGACCAGCGGAGCAACGGACACGATGTCCGCGTGGCTCACACCCTGCAGGCCGGCGGCGCACAGCGCCTCGGTCGGGTTGGCGCAGTAGGCAGCCGCAGCCTGCTCGTCGCGAAGAAGGCCGAGGATGAAGTCGAGGACGGCGTTGGTAGCCATGGCAGCTCTCCTGTAGTCGAGGTTCGGGGAGTTCGGGTGGCCACCACAACTGCTGTGACGGCGAGTGAAATACACGTTATGGATCGGCGGCCCCCTTCCCAACGGGGCGGCGCCCCCTACTCGGGGACCCCGGTATCGGGGATCTCCCATCGGGGGTCGGGGCCTCCCCGTTAGGGGATAGGGGGCCATTAGGGGATCGGCCCCGTAACTGCCGTCGACCAGCGGAGTCGGCGTAACGAAACGGCCGCTCCACGCGACAATTCGAGTGACCACGACGGCTTCGGCCGTCACATACGACGGCGGCACCGTCCGCCTGACGCAGGCGGCGTGACGCCCGCCCGGACCACAGGAGTGGAACATGGCTGCAGCGCTCGGCATCGGTGTCGGATCGGTCAATACGGTGGCCGCCGTCGACACGGACGGGGCGAGCGTGACGGATGCCGCCGACCTCACCGTCCTGTCCCGCGCCAGTGTTCTCCACCTCTCCCCCGATCGCGCTCCGGTCCTCGGCGACGACGCGAGCGACCCGGACGCGGTGACGGTGTCCGACTTCGCGAACCGCGTGGGCGACCCGGTCGGGATCCTCACCGACGACGGCTCGACCTACTCCGGTGAAGACCTGGTGGCCACCGCCGTGAGCTGCATCGTGCACGAGGCCGCGTCGGGCCGCCACGGCCTCCCGACCACCGTCGTCGCCCACCCGACCGTCTGGCCGCCGTACACCGTCGGTGTCCTCGCCGACGCGCTCGAGCAGGCCGGCGTCACGGACGCGACCCTGGTGTCGGAGGCGCAGGCGGTGATGACGTGGCTCGAACGGACCCGCGGCACCCTCGGCGACGCGTTGACCGTCATCTACGACCTCGGCGGCACCTCACTCGACATCACCCTCTTCCGTTCGGACGCACACCGCACGGAGACCGGCGTCCTCGGCAAGCCGGTACGGTCCGAGGACTTCGGTGGCGCCCACTTCGACCACGCCACCATGCAGTACGTCCTCGGCAACGTCGCCGAGGAGTTCGGCGACATCGACCCGTTCGCCCCCGACACGGTCGCCGCCCTCACCCGGTTGCGGACCCGCTGCACCGCGGCGAAGGAGGCGCTGTCCTCCGACACCGAAGCCACCATCGGCATCGAACTGCCCGGCATCTCCACCGACGTGCGGCTGGTGCGCTCGGAACTCGAAGACCTGATCCGCGCGTCCCTGCAGGAATCGGTGACGCTGGTGCGCGAGAGCATCCACGCCGCCGGCCTCGAATCCAGCGACGTCACCCAGGTGGTGCTCACCGGCGGCAGCGCCGCGATCCCGCTGGTCGCCGAACTCCTGTCGGCGGAACTGCGGGTTCCCGTCGTCGCAGCCGAACGTCCGGGCCACACCGCGGCCCTGGGCGCCGCCCTGCTCGCCGCCGACAACGATGCGGGACGCGCCGCCGCCCCGACCGTCGCGCGGATGCCGGTCGTCGTGCCCACCGCGGCACCTGCAGCGCCCGTCGCCGCCCCGACCGTCGAGCCGGACGCCGAGACCGTCGTCCTCGCCGCCCGCACCCCCGCACCGACCCTCGGCGAGCCCGCCGCCACCGGGATGTCGCGGAAGAAGAAGGCCGGGATCATCACCGCCTCCGCTGCGGCCATCGCCCTGCTCGCCGCGGGTGGGCTGTCGCTCGGCACGGCCCTCGACAGCGCACCGTCGTCGTCCAGCTCGGGTTCCACCACGTCGCAGTCGTCGGGCACGTCGGCGGGCGCGGCATCCACGTCCGGTGTTCCTGCCGAGGCCGCCGCGACGGGCGCCGCCACTCCCGGCACCGAGGCGGCGGGCATCGCCGCCGCGACCGGTGTCCCCGGCACCGCGGCCGGCGTCGCGACCCCGATCGCCGCACCCGGCAC
>NZ_JBFUGT010000458.1:0-3857 GCF_056402775.1 Rhodococcus sp. P3_B8 | reverse complement strand
CCTTCAGCGAGTCCGGCAGACCCTCGTATGCGGCGACGAGGTTCGTCCACTGGGTGTCGCCGCCCTGCTCCGGGACGATGTGGGCGCGCAGGATCGTGCCGGCAGGCGGGTTGATCAAAGCGGTGACATCCGTGTGCCACTTGTTGTCGTAGCTGTACTTCTTGCGCCCGAAGCGCTTCTCGTACTTGCGGCTGTCGACAGCGAGGATCTGCGGGAAACCCTCGGGGGCTTCGTCGTCGTACGGGTGCGACGGCGTCACGTCACCGAACTTCCGCGAGAACGCGATCTGTTCGGCATGCCCGATCTCCTGGTCGCGGAAGAACAGGACCTTGTAGCGGTGCAGGGCGTCGCGGACCTGCGCTACCTCGTTGTCGGCCAGTTCTTTCCGGAGGTCGATTCCGGAGATCTCGGCGCCGATGTGCCCGGCGACGGGACGGACCTCGAGTGCGGCGTCGGCGGTCCGATCCGAATCGGCGGGCGCGGCGGTGGTGAGTGTCATGAGTACTCCTGGTTTCGGGCTGAATCGATACGTCGCGATCATCATCGAATCCCGAACCACGGTGCTACAACGGTATTTTCACAATGCGAAAAAGGTTCACCCTGAGTTTTTCCCTACCGGAACGCGGGAAATGCAGTTCCGGCCCCCGCGCCGATCCTCGCCGCGACGCCGCGCATCGGCGGCACGATCTCCCGCACCAGTTCGTCGGTGAGTCGCCGGCGCAGTGCCTGGACCCCCAACGCGCCGCGGGGCCGTCCCTCGGGGTCGAGAACGGGAACCGCGACGGCGAGCACGTCCCGATTCTCCGAGGAGAAGGCCGCGGCGTACCCCAGCCGCCGGACCCGTTCGAGGTCGGAGGACGCCGTCACCGAACTGCTTCGCCGTGCGGACGCCGTGCCGAACGCCAGGATCGCCATCCCCATCGCGCTGCTCTGCAGCGGTTGGCGTGCCCCGGGCAGCTGATGCGTGCAGAACCGTTCGGGTGGGCGTGCCGAGAAGACGGTGACCGCGACGTCGTCCCTCGCGACCCCGAGGCTGGTCGTCAGCTTCACATGCGCGGCGAGCGAATACAGATGCGGGGCGAACGATTCGGCGTCGAGCCGCCCCAGCGACGGCACGGCGAGGGAGATCAGGCTCGGCCCCACCCGATAGCAGTCGGTCCGCTCGTCACGCTCGAGTAGTCCGCCGCGGACGAGGGCCTGCACGATGCGATACGCGGTGCTGACGGCCAACCCGGTGCGGGCGGCGAGCGCGCTGACGGTCAGGTCGGTGGCGCCCTCGAAGCAGGCGAGCACCGCGATTGCCCGTTCCACCGCCTGCGAGCCCGAACGCGGTGACGTCACGAGGCCCTCCTTACAGTCTGAACGAACTCAGGCCGAGCGTGCGGTGCCGTACTCGGGAAGCTGCACAGCGAAACGCTCACGCAGGGTCTTCTCCGCGTATTCGTGGCGGAAGAGCCCCCGCTTGCGGAGCAGGGGCACCACTTCGTCGACGAAGGTGTCGAGTCCGGACGGCAACGCGTCGGGCATCAGGTTGAATCCGTCGGCCGCCTCGGCGCGGAACCACGCCTCGATGGTGTCGGCCACCTGTCCCGGTGTGCCGATCACGGCGCGGTGCCCGCCACCGCCGTCCAACTCGCGAAGGAGCTGGGCCACGGTCAGATTCCGCTCACGCGCCAGCCCGACCACTGATTCGCGGAACCCGAGGGAACCCGCGAACGTCGCCGGGTCGGGCGGCCCGTCCAGCAGCGATGCCGGGATCGGCTGGTCGAGGTCGAGTTCCGCGAGCGGGACACCGAGGGTCAGACTCAGCCGGTCCCAGCCGAACTTCGCGGGGACGTGGGCGCGGAGTTGTTCGTGTCGAGCGACGGCCTCCGCTTCGGTCGAGCCGATGACCGTGATCAGCCCGGGCAGGATCTTCACGTCGTCGGGATTGCGGCCGCCCGCCCGCGCCACGTCCTTGACGTGCTTGTAGTGCCTGCGCCCGGCGTCGAGCGTCAGCTCCGCGGAGAAGACGCCGTGCGCGGTGCGTCCGGCGAGGGCACGGCCGGCGGGTGACCCGCCTGCCTGGATGAGGGGCGGCTGCCCCTGCTCCGACGACGGCACCCGCAGCACGCCGTCGACGTCGAAGAATTCGCTGTGATGCGACACCGGGACACCGCTCCGGGCGCTCTCCCACAGCGCGGTCACCACGCCGACGAACGCCTCGGCGCGGCGATAGCGGTAGTCGCGGTCCGGAATCTGGTCGAATCCGAAATTGGCCGCGGCCGTCGGCGAATACGTGGTGACCACGTTCCACGCCACCCGGCCGCCGCTCAGGTAGTCGAGGGAGAGGAAGCGTTCGGCGAGATCGCGCGGGTCGTTGAACGTGGTGGAGGCGGTCCCGATCAGGCCCAGGTTCTCGGTGGCCGTCGCCACGGCCGCCAGGATCACCGCCGGTTCCAGCGCCCGGGTCGGCTTCACCCGGGGGTTCTCCCAGAAGCCGGGACCGTCGGCGAGGAAGAACGCGTCGAGGGTGCCACGCTCGGCGATCTGCGCGATCCTGGTGAAGTGATCGAGGTCGACGAACGAGTGCGCGTGCACGTCGTCGAGCGTCCACGCTCCGGGGGCGATTCCCACGTCGAGCACGTTCACGTTGAGCACCAGTTGGCGTCGGGATCTACTCACGGCAGTGCCTTCCGAATCAGAAGAATCCGGTGTCCGGAAGCGGGGTCTCGTTGACCACGAGGTCGCCGATCACCCGCGCCTTGTACACCGTCGGGTTGTGGGAGAACAGGGTTCGCAGGTTGCGCCAGTGCCTGTCCAGGTGCGCCGACTCCCGGGTGGCCGAGGCGCCGCCGACCTCGAACAGTCGGGTGGCCGCTCGGAGCGCGATGTCCTCGATGGCGACCTTCACCTTGGCGGCCAGCACCGCGGCCGCCTGCTCGAGTCGGGCGTCGACGCCGGAGGTGCGCGCGACGTCCGCGGCCACATCCTGTGCTGCGGCGGCCGCCCGGACCACGGACTCCGCCGCGAAGGCGGCCGCCGAGAGGGTTCCGACGATCTCGAGCAACTGCGGGTCGTGCCGTGGTTCCTCGCCGACTGCGAACACGAAGCTGCGCTTGCGGCCGCGGATCAGCTCGGCGGACTCGGTCGTGACGGTGCGGAGGATGCCCGCCGCGATCGCGTGCAGGTACAACTGGGGAAGCGCCTGCCGCGGCCGGGTCTCCTCGTCGCCACCGCGGAACGGTAGCGTCTCGGACTCCTCGACGGCGACGTTCTCGAACACCGTCGTCCCGCTGCCGGTGTGGCGCTGGCCGATTCCGTCCCAGTCGTCCTTGTGGACGATCCCCGCCCGGTCGGCGGGAACGATGGCGCTGAGCGCCTTGCCGTCCGGGAGGTTGGCGGAGACCCGGATGAAATCGGAGTACAGCGAACCGGTGCTGTAGAACTTGACCCCGTTCAGGCGGTATCCGCCGGGATCCGGTGTCAGAGTGGTTTCGAAGCTGTAGGAGCCGACGGCGCGGGTGCTCAGTTCCGAGGATGCGCCACCGAACAGTGTGCCCGACAGGATCTCCGGCAACCATGCGTCCTTGCGCTCCGTGCGTGGGGCACGCAGCACTTCCTCGACGAACGCGTAGTGGACCCTGACGATGTGTGGCACATCGGGATCGGCCTCGGCGAGGTCGATCACCAGATCGAAGAGATCCTGCAAGGTGTAGCCACCGCCGCCGTGTTCCCGCGGCACCCGCACGGCCCCGAGCCGGTGTTCGCGGATCAACTCGACGGCCCGTTGCGGGCCCTCGGTCCCGCCACGGGTGCGCCGCCGCGCGGCGTCCTCGGCGATCTCGGCGATCACGGCCGCCAGTTCGGCGGAGCCG
>NZ_JBFUGT010000457.1:0-3868 GCF_056402775.1 Rhodococcus sp. P3_B8 | reverse complement strand
CGTCTGGGCTGGACCCCGCGCTACCCGGACGGTGTCTACGCGCCCTCACGAGTCACGCGCGTGGTCACCGCGCAAGCTGTGGCGACGCTGCGGACCCTGACCTACCGGGATACCGCCATCGCGTCGCTGTCGGCCCGATTCGATTCGGAAACCGGCCGTCTGAGCGCACCGAGTGGTGCTGCGGAGTATGTGCCGTCGGGTTTCGCGCGGGGAGTCCGTCGGCAATTGCTCGCCCGCACCCGCCAGATCGACGGCGCGGACTCGGGTGCAGCGCAGTCCGCGCGGGTGCGGATCACCGACGTGCAGACGCCACCCCGAACCTCGGCGATGGCTCGGCTTTCGGCAGCGGATCGACAACTCGCACACATCACCGTCACCGACGCCGCCATGACGCTGACGGTCACACTACCCACCACCGTCGCCCCGACAGGACGCGCGCAGTGGCGACGAGTCCGGCTGGCCGCCGCGATCCCACGGCACCTGCACGGGCGGCCGATCCGCGAGTGGCATTTACCGACCCTCGATGTCGACCACCGTGGTCTGCTGTTGCGGTGCGCTGCCACCGAAGCGGTCCCAGCCGCTGATGTGACATCGGGAACTACCGTGGTGGGCGTGGACTGGTCTCCGTCCACACTCGGGGTGGCCGCCGTTGCCACCGAAACCCCGGATGGTCTGGTCTCGGACTATCGGGGTTTCACGTACGACGACCGAGGCCTCGGGATCAAGCTGGCCCGACTGCAGGCCGAAGGGCAGCTGCTGCACCGCAAAGCGGCTCGCCTGCGCCGGCTCGCCGCGACCGCACCCCCCGAGGTCCGCGCCCAGCTGGAGGCGAAGATCGCCGTCCTCGATGGATACCGCGAGGCAGTGGGTGCCAAGCGGGGGATGATCAACCGGGAATTGGCGTTTCACTTCGGCCGCCAGCTTACCGACTTCGCTGCCGCAGCGGGCGCGAGCGTGATCGCGGTGGAAGACCTCACCACTCTCGAAACCCGCGGGCATGGGCGGGTCAACAATAWCCGGGCCGCGCAATCAGCCCGCCGCAAAGCCGTCGACGCTCTCACCCACACCGCCGCCGGTGTCGGTGTGACGGTGGTGTCCGTACCAGCACGAGGATCCTCGGCGTTGTGTCCGGGCTGCAACGAACCTCTCATCCGGCCGGGTGGTTACCATCGGGCCTGGTGTGCGCGGTGCAAAGTCGGCGGACATCGTGACCATGTCGCGGGCGTGAACCTGGCCAAGCGGGCATTGCTGGGACGCGGACAATCCGTTCGCAAGCGCGGGGAGAATCCGCGGATCCGGGTGATCGAGCATGCGCCGGTGCGCCAATGCCGCGACAAGAAGAGTCCCACTCCGAGCAGGCCGCGGCATCGCCGTGTCCGTCGTAGTGCTCCCGCCGCGACACCCCGGGTGGGGGTGAACCAGACCAGGATTGTTCCTGCGCCACAAGCGTCGGTGTGGGACACGGTAAAACCCGCAACACCGCAGCGTGTTACGGGTAGCCGTGAAGTACATACATCTCTAACACCAGCCACGCCAGTGGTAGGAAGTATGAGATCTATGTAGACGCTACGGGCGACGGCAGTCTCGTGCACCCATACCGCCTCGCTCTCGTCTGCACAGGTGACGCAACAGCTGGTGCGTCGACGGACGGAGCGAGATGCCGCTAGCTCACGACGTCGTGACCGCGCATCGCCCGGCGCAACGGCCTTTCCGTCTTGGCGACGCGCCGCCCGGCCACCGTCAACATCGGGCGCGGAATGCCGATACCCGTCACCGGCACCCCTGTCGCATACCCTTCCCGGTAGAGGTAATTCGACGCATCGGCCACTTCGTCCCGAGTCAGGGGCGCGGGTGCCCAGCCAACGGTCTCACCGATGGCATCCGCGTCCAGAATCGGACTTCGGTACCCTTCCGTGGTCTTCGCGAGAAGCCAACGCAGAACAGCGTCACGAACCGCCCATTGACGATCGGTAGCTGCATTCACATTTCAGTCCTCCGGTAGATGCCGTTGATGCCTGCATGCACCATAGCCACCGCCCAGGAATAAGCAAGTTCGTGAGCGTTCCTGCGGTTCTTGGGATCTCACGGAAGGATGCTTCCAGCTCGGCACCACGTTCGAGTCGGATACCGAAGTGGACTTATCTACTTACCTGGGTATGGTCGGGATCAGTTCGTGGTTGCCACTCTCGAAGATGGAGCGACAATGGCTGACAAATCCGCCGTCAAGAGTTCGAAACAGTCCGCACGCACACTCGAGGAGCGCCGGGCGGAGAAGCGGGCGAAGGCCCAGGAGTCGACGGAGATCGTCCGAAAGAGGAAGGGCTGAAGTCGCATTGAAGATTCATGCCGTGCTCAGCTGGCACTGAAGGGCACCGCCGTCCCAATAGTCGGTGCTGGTAATGATGTGGTTGCCTTTCACTTCCAGCATCTGCACTCCGGCCAGGTGCACACTCTGCCCTTTCGGCTCGTACGGGCCCAGGCGGCTATTCGAGTGACCGGACAGTGCGTGGGTCACCGCCGCACCGTTGCCATCGATGAGCGTGTCATCGAGGTTCCATTGCGCGTCGGGAAATGCTGCGACGAGCCCTGCGAGACCGGCGGCGATCTTCTCCGGTGTGCGAGGGTCCGCGCCGGCTGCGATATCGTTGTGCCGACATCGCGGAGCGCTAGAGCTTTGCGACCTCTGCGGGCGGTTGGGTGACCCGCAATTCGAATGCGGGGACAGCGTGTTCGGTGTGAAGGACTCGCTTTTGTCAAGGACTTCGTGGAGCAACCCCCAGGGACACCCACCCCCGATGGGTGCCGCATCGGCGACCGGCATTGGCCTCGATGCCGGTTCGACATAGTCCTTGCACCAGAACAGATTTGATTCTCGCCGTCGCTGCATGCATAGCTCTGCCACGAAGGACGAGGAAGCCCAGCCCGGCCCGGCGCACGGAATGTACACAACCCTTGACTCGGACACCTACCATCCGAGTAAACTAGGACAATATAAATCCACGTTAGGAGACGGGTATGAAGATCGTCATTTTCGGAACCGGACTCATCGGGAGCCAGGTCGCATCGAAGCTGACCGCGACCGGTCACGACGTCGCTGCACTCGGTCGCGGCGACGGCATCGACACCACCACCGGCAAGGGCGTCGCGGAGGCTGTGGAGGGCGCCGACGTCGTCGTGGACCTGACCAACTCGCCGTCATGGAAAGACGACGACGTCCTGGCCTTCTTCCGCGAATCGACGAACCACCTGCTCGCCGCCGAAGAGGCGGCAGGCGTCCGGCACCATGTCGTCCTGTCCATCGTCGGCGCCGACCGGCTCCCCGACTCCGGATACATGCGCGCCAAAGTCGCCCAGGAGGATCTGGTCAAGTCCGGCCCCATCCCCTACTCGATCGTGCGATCGACGCAGTTCTTCGAGTTCATCGCCGGCATCGCCGACGCAGGCACTGTCGGCGACACCGTCCACGCGACCCCGGCACACCTTCAGCCGATCGCCTCGCACGACGTCGTCACCCGGGTAGCCGAGGTCGCCGTCGGCGCCCCGCTCGGCGGCACGGTCGAGATTGCCGGGCCGGAACCGCTCGGCACCGATGCCCTCGTTCGACGGCTGTTCGCCTCGACCGGCGACCAGCGGACCGTGACCACCGACCCCGACGCCGGCTATTTCGGCGCCGAGCTCGATAACGCTGCGATCACTCCGACACCCGGCGCCAATGCCTGGATCGCACCGACCACGCTGGACGAGTGGTTGCGCGAACACGCCTGACACGATGACGCAGTACCACCCCACAACACCGACACAGGGGCGTGGATAGAGTCGTGGCCATGAAGCTTTCCGGCGGCGTGGAGTGGGCACTTCACTGCTGCGT
>NZ_JBFUGT010000456.1:0-3941 GCF_056402775.1 Rhodococcus sp. P3_B8 | reverse complement strand
GTCCACGCCGTACCTGATGGTGCCGACCGAGAACGATCTGATCGTGATCGTCCCGGAAGAACGCTCCCACGAGGTGGGGCTGCACCTACAGCAGCAGGTAGGTGCACAGCTGGAACGCCCACTGGGCGGTGGGCGGGGTCTGCCCACGCCGATCTTCACCGCCGCGTTGAGCGTGCGGCAGGCGACCGCCGCGGCCCGTGCCGGGCGTCTGCAGACCGATCGGATCACCGACTTCGCCGAACTCGGCACCTTCTCCTTGCTCCTCGGCAGCCAGAGCCCCGCCGAACTGCGCGCGTTGGAACAGTCCATGCTCGCCGCTGTGGACACCTACGATGCCGCACACCCGGCGTCGAGCAGTTTGGTGTCCACCCTCACCGCGTTCCTCGAGCACAACGGCCACACCGAGACGGCCGCGGCGGCGCTCGGCGTTCATCGCCACACCTTGCGTAATCGGCTCGTCAAGATCGCCGAACTGACTGGGCGGGAGCTCGACTCAGCGTACGTCCGAGCCGAACTGTGGGTTGCCGTCCAGGCGCGCGAACTCCTCCGAACCATGGGGGAGGAAGGACGCTGACGTCGCTCGGGCGTGTGTCAGGGGACGAACCGGTAACCCTTGCGGGCCTGGGTCACGAGGTGCCGCGGGTGGTTCGGGTCGCGCTCGAGCTTCTGCCGGAGGCGGTGCAGATATATGCGCACGTAGTGCGCTTCGTGGGTATACGCAGGCCCCCATACGGCGCAGAGCAGGGTGCGGGAGCTCACGGTCGTCCCCCGGTGCCTGAGCAGAACTTCGAGGAGTTTCCATTCCGTGGCGGTCAGTTCAACGCGCTGTCCGTCTCTGGTCACGGTCTGTGCGCCGATGTCGACCGAGAACGAGGCGGCGTCGATGACGGGGTCTACCGGTGGGCGGGGTGGGCGACGGCGGTACGCAGCGTGCAGGCGGGCAACAAGTTCGCTGATTGCGCACGGCTTGGTCATGTAGTCGTAGGCGCCGTGATCGAACGCGTCGACCATGGCGCCGACCTCGTCGTTGTCGGAGAGAACAACGACCGGCGCCCGGGTCCAGGCTCGCAGTTGTTCGAGCTGGCCCAATGCGATTCGGTCGGTGGAACTCCAGTCCAGCAGGATGACATCGGGATGCAGGGAGGTCACGGCCCGGACAGCGTGGTCTCCCGGTACGGAGGTCGCCAGATTGTGGCCATGGTGACCCAGTGCCTGGTGCAGGTATCGAAGGAATTCGGATCTCGCGCCGATCGCCATGATGTTGGTCACGCGAATTCCGTTCGGTTGGAGCGGTGTCCGTGCATTTCACCATTTCATAAACTGGCTTGGTGTGGGCGGCATGGTGCTGGGGGCGGTGTCGGTGGGGTAGGGGATGCACGCCGACGACGGTGGCGGCGTGCATCCCCGGCCGGAACTCGGTTCTACAACTTCATCCAGGTGCTCTTGAGCGTGGTGTACTTGTCGAGCGCGTGGAGCGATTTGTCGTGGGCACCGAACCCCGACTGCTTGTATCCCCCGAACGGGACGGTGATGTCGCTGCCGTCGTAGTTGTTGACCCACACCGTTCCCGCGCACAGCGCGCGAGAGACGAGGTGCGCGTTCGACAGGCTGGTGGTCCAGACCGCCGCGGCGAGGCCGTATTGCGTACTGTTCGCGATCCGCACACCCTCGTCGATGTCGTCGAAGGTCAGGACGGAGAGCACCGGGCCGAACACTTCCTCGTTTGCAATCGTCATCTCCGGGGTGACGTTGTCGAAGATCGTCGGTTCGACGTAGTACCCACCGGAATCGATGCGTGCCTGCGCGCCGCCGGTGAGGGTGGTCGCGCCCTCGTCGGTGGCTGTTGCAATGTATCCGAGGACGCGGTGCAGGTGCTTTTCCTCCACCAGTGCGCCGACGGACGTCCGCGGGTCCAGGGGATCACCGACTGTCATCTTGGCGGAGGCCCGGAGCAGGTGCTCGATGAGTTCGTCCTTGCGGGAGCGATGAACGACGAGCCGGGACCCGGCCGAGCAGACTTCCCCTTGGTTGAAGAAGATCCCACTCGCAACGGATGCTGCGATGTTGTCGAGTTCGGTGGCGTCCTCGAGAACCAATTGGGCGCTCTTCCCGCCGAGTTCGAGGGAGACCTCTTTCAGGTTCGAATCGGCGGACGCGCGCAGCAGGGTCCGCCCGACCGGACCGGAGCCGGTGAAGGTGATCGCATCGATGTCGGGATGAAGACCGAGCGCGGCCCCGGCGGTGGCACCGAAACCGGGGACTACGTTGAGGACGCCGTCGGGCAGGCCGGCCTCGGCGGCGAGCTCGGCGAGCCTGATCGCGGTCAGCGACGACGCTTCGGCCGGTTTGAGGACAACGCTGTTGCCGACCGCGAGGGCGGGGGCGAGTTTCCAGGCCGCGAGCATGAGCGGGAAGTTCCACGGCACGATCGCGGCGACCACACCGTAGGGCTCGCGGGTGATGGTCGCGAAGGTGGTGCTGTCGGTCGGGGCGACCTCGTCGTAGCGCTTGTCGATCGCTTCGGCGTAGAAGTCGAAGCACTGCACCGTGACCCGGATGTCGACGGCGCGGGCGTCGGCGACCGGCTTGCCCATGTCCAGCGACTCGAGCAGGGCGAGTTCGTCGGCGTGCTGCTCGATCAGCCGCGCGAGGGCCTGCAGCACTCGGCGGCGGTCGCGGGGATGTTGCTTGGCCCAGCGGCCGTCTTCGAAGGCGCGACGCGCGGACCGGACGGCACGGTCGATGTCCTCGCGGTCGCCTTCGGCGATGGTGGTCAGGACCCGGCCGTCGCGGGGTGAGATGCAGTCGAAGCGTCTGCCGGCGAGGGCGGGCACGAATGTGCCGTCGATGAAGGCATCGGTTCGCAGAGTCAGGCTCCGGGCCGTCTCGAGCAGGCGGTCCACCTCGGTGGGCACGGTGGCGGTCATGGTCAGTTCTCCTTCGTTCGGACGAGGGCGTGGCCGAGTTCGTCGCGTCGTGCCTGGGCGAGTCGCGCGCGCTCGACCGTGGCGTCGAACAGTGCTTGCTGGTGCGGTGCGGTGTCGGCGTTGTCTTCGGGGTGCCACTGCACGCCGAGCATCGGGGCACTTTCGTGCTCGAGTACCTCGATGCAGCCGTCCTCGGCGCGTCCCACGACCTGCAGCCCGGCTCCGAGCCTGTCGACAGCCTGGTGGTGATAGGAAGAGACCTCGACGACGTTCCCGCCCATCGCTTGTGCGACCGCCGAGCCCGATTCCATCCAGACCTGGTGCATGCATTCGCGATGCCAGATGTGGCTGTCGGGTAGGTGCTGGTCCAGGGTGCCGCCGAGCGCCACGTTGACCACTTGCATGCCGCGGCAGATCGCGAGGAAGGGCAGTTCAAGCTCGATCACTGCCCGCGCCGTGGTCAGATCGAATTCATCCTGCACCGGATCCGATGCCTCCGTGCGGGGGTCACGTTCGGCGCCGTAGGTGGCAGGGTCGAGGTCGGCGCCGCCGGGCAGGACCACACCGTCGAAGGGTGCCAGACGGTGGGTGATTCCGGGCCCCGGGGGCACGATGACCGGGTCGCCCCCGGCCCGGAAGATCGCCTCGAGGATCTTGTCGGCGGCGACCGTTCCGGAGCGTCGCAGACCGGCAATGGAGGCGGAGCGAATGCCGGGGACGGCGATCAGCGGCCGGGCGTGGCCGTCGGTCTCACTCATCGGCGGCGAGCGGGAAGGGCAGCGTGGGCATCCACCGTGCCCACTGCGCCGCGAGCGAGCCGTCGGCGATGACCTTGTTCAGGGCGGCGTCGAGGTCGGTCCGGAGCGCGTCGTTGCCCTTGGCGACCGAGACACCCCACCGGTTGCGGGTGGCGACGGTAAACGCGACCGACAGATCGGCCTGCTCCCCGAGCGGTACGAGGGCGACATCGTCGTCGACGACGGCGTCGACCTCGCCGTTGCGCAGGGCCTGGAC
>NZ_JBFUGT010000455.1:0-3968 GCF_056402775.1 Rhodococcus sp. P3_B8 | reverse complement strand
GGTCCACCACGGCCTCGAGGGCATAGGTGGTCGCGGCCATGAACGACAGTTTGTTGGCGACGGCAGTGTGCTCGGCGATCGGCTTGCCCCACTGGACGCGGACGCCCGACCACTCGCGGGCGATCTTCAGCGACCACTTCCCGGCCCCGGCGCACATCGCCGGAATCGCCAGCCTGCCGGCGTTGAGGGTGGTGAGCGCGATCTTGAGTCCGTCACCTTCCCGGCCGATCAGGTTCTCGGCGGGAACGCGGACCTTGTACATGCGGGTGACGCCGTTCTCGATCCCCCGCAGTCCCATGAACGCGTTGCGCCGTTCGACGGTGATGCCCGGGGTGTCGGCCTCGACGACGAAGGCGGAGATGCCGCCGCGGTGGCCTTCGCTCTTGGGTACCCGCGCCATGACGACGAGCAGTTCGGCGACGACGCCGTTGGTCGTCCACAGCTTCACGCCGTCGAGCTCGTAGGCGGCACCGCCCTCGATGGGGGTCGCGGAGGACGCCAGCCGCGCGGGGTCGGAACCGACGTCGGGTTCGGTGAGGAGGAAGGCGGAGATGGCGCCGCGGGCGCAGCGCGGCAGGAACTCGCGCTTCTGCTCGGGGGTGCCGGCCAGCTTGAGCGGTTCGGGGACGCCGATCGATTGATGCGCGGACAGCAGGGCGCCCAGACTTGGATGCACCGAGGCGACGAGCATCAAGGCCCGGTTGTACGCGACTTGCGAGAGTCCGAGGCCGCCGTACTCCTCCGAGATCTTCAGGCCGAAGCACCCGAGGTCGGCGAGACCGCGGACGTATTCGTCGGGAATGCGCGACTGGGACTCGATGACGCTGCCGTCCATCTCCTCGCAGTAGGCGCGGAGGCGAATGAGGAATTCCTCGGCCTTGGCGGCGTCCTCGGTGGCCGGGCGGGGGAAGGGATGAACCAGATCCAGCCGGAACCGTCCCAGAAACAGTTCTTTCGCGAAGGAGGGTTTGTCCCAGCCGGATTCCCTCGCCTCCTCCGCGACCGCTCGTGCTTCTTCCTCGGTGACCTTCGGAGCTGAGGTATCGACCATGACGCGCCTCCTACTGGCGGGTAGTCCTACTCACCAGTATCACTCAATCGGCGCACTCGGGACAGCGTTTCCGCTACTCTTCGGCCGATGCGGACTCCCTCGCGACTCCTGGGCGCCGGCGCGGTCCTCCTGTGCTTGCTGGCGCCCGCGACCGCGGCGCACGCCGCCCCTCTCCCCGACGACTTCCTGTGGGGCGTGGCGACGTCCGGGTTCCAATCGGAGGGTTCCTCACCCGACAGCAACTGGCGGCGGTATTCCGACTCCGGACGGACCCACGACGCGATCGGCAGCTCCGTCGACTTCCGTCACCGGTACACCGAGGACATCACCCGCGCCGCGGACCTGGGTGTCGACGTCTTCCGGTTCGGCGTCGAATGGGCCCGCCTGCAGCCCGCCCCGGGCGTGTGGGACGAGACCGAACTGCGGTACTACGACGACGTCGTCCACGAGATCACCAGCCGCGGCATGACCCCGATGATCACCCTCGACCACTGGGTGTATCCGGGGTGGGTCGCCGATCAGGGCGGCTGGGCCGACCCGGACACCGTCGACGACTGGCTCGCGAACGCGCAGAAAGTGATCGAGCGCTATTCCGGTCTCGGTGCGCTCTGGATCACGATCAACGAACCGACCGTGTACGTGCAGAAGGAGCTGACGTTCGGTGGCATCACCCCCGACCGGGCCCCGCAGATGCTCGACCGGCTCGTCGAGGCCCACCGCCGCGCCTACGACCTGATCCACGAGAACGACCCCGGCGCCCGGGCGAGCAGCAACCTCGCATACGTCCCGGCCGCCATGGACGCGCTCGACGCCACCTTCGTCGACCGGATCCGCGACAAGCTCGACTTCCTCGGCGTCGACTACTACTACGGCCTCTCCCCCGACAACCTCACCGCGGCACATGCGGTCACCGACGCCTTCTACGACATCAACCCCCAACCGGACGGCATCTACCACGCCCTGATGCGGTACACCGGAAAATTTCCGGGACTACCGCTGTACGTCGTGGAGAACGGCATGCCCACCGACGACGGGACACCGCGCCCGGACGGCTACACCCGGTCCGATCATCTCCGCGATCACGTCTACTGGCTGGAGCGGGCACGCGCGGACGGCGCCCCGGTGATCGGATACAACTACTGGTCGATCACCGACAACTACGAGTGGGGCACGTACCGTCCCCGGTTCGGCCTGTTCACCGTCGACGCGCTGACCGATCCCACCCTCACCCGCCGACCGACCGATGCGGTGACCACCTACCGGGACCTCGTCGCGAACGGGCTCCCGCCCGGCTACGGACCCGAACGCCCTGCCGCACTCTGTTCCCTCGTGAATCCGCCCCTCAGCTGCACCGATCCCCCGTAGAACGGGTGCCGCCCGGGGCGCGACGTACCATCACCTGGTGTCGTGGCAGATGTGGTGTGCAGTGCTCGGGGCCTCGTGCGTGATCAGTCTGTCCCCGGGGGCCGGCGCGATCGCGTCGATGGCCACGGGGATGCGGTTCGGGTTGCGTCGGGGCTACTGGAACATCGCGGGTCTCCAGCTGGGGTTGCTGCTGCAGATCGCGGTGGTCGCCGCCGGACTCGGGGCGCTGCTCGCGAACTCGACACTCGCGTTCACGGTGATCAAGTGGTTCGGCGTCGCGTACCTGGTGTATCTCGGCATCCGCCAGTGGCGGGCGAGTGCGACCGACGTGTCCGGCGTCGACGGCGAGGTCGCCGAGACCAGCGGTCCCGCGATGACCCTGCGCGGCTTCCTGGTCAATGCCAGCAACCCGAAGGCCGTCGTCTTCATGCTCGCGGTGCTCCCACAGTTCATCACCCCGTCGGCGCCCCTGCTCCCCCAGTACCTGATCATCGCCGCCACCATGATCGCGGTCGATGTCGTCGTCATGACCGGCTACACCGGGCTGGCGTCGAAGGTCCTGCGGCTGATGCGGTCACCACGCCAGCAGCGCGCCACCAACCGGACGTTCTCCGGATTGTTCTTCGTCGCGGCCACGTTCCTGGCGACGGTGCGCCGCGCCGTCTGACCCGTGAGTACTTATCAACCGCGGGCGGTTGATAAGTACTCACGGGTGGGGTCACATGTCGAGGCCGAGATCCAGCACGGTGACGGAATGGGTGAGCGCACCGACCGCGAGGTAGTCGACTCCGGTTCCGGCGTACTCGGCCGCGACGTCCAGCGTGAGACCGCCCGACGACTCCAGCTTGGTGCCGGGGGCGTTCGCGTCACGGCGTTGCACGGCGATCTGCGTCTGCCAGAGCGGGAAGTTGTCGAGCAGCACCAGTTCGACGTTCTCGGCCAGCACCTCGTCGAGTTGCTCGAGGCTGTCGACCTCCACCTCGCACTCGATGTCCGGTGCCGCCGCGCGCACCGCCCGCAGCGCCGCCACCACCGAACCGGCGGCCGCGACGTGGTTGTCCTTGATCAGGGCCGCGTCGCCGAGCCCCATGCGGTGATTCACGCCGCCGCCCACCCGGACGGCGTACTTCTGCAGGCCGCGCAGTCCCGGCAGCGTCTTGCGACTGTCGCGGATCTTCGCGCCGGTGCCCTCGACCGCGTCCACCCAGGCGGACGTCGCCGTGGCGATGCCGGACAGGTGGCACACCAGATTGAGCATCGTCCGCTCCGCGGTGAGCAAACCCTGCGTGGGCGCGGTGACCGTCAGCACGGCCTGGCCGGGCACGACCCGGGCACCGTCGGCGACCCGGTCGAGAACCTGGTAGCGGCCCGCCCCGATCACCTCGTCGAGCACCAGCAGTCCCACGTCGAGGCCGGCGACGGTGCCGTGCGCACGGGAGACCACGGACGCCTTGGCCACCGCGTCGGCCGGGACCGTRGACGACGACGTCACGTCCGGTCCGTACCGCAGGTCCTCGTCCAGGGCGAGACGCACGAGCGCACGCACCTCGTC
>NZ_JBFUGT010000454.1:0-4009 GCF_056402775.1 Rhodococcus sp. P3_B8 | reverse complement strand
GTCCGTGTACGGCGCCGGGCTGGGCATCGTCGACGCCGCCGCCAACATGCAGGCGGTGTCGATCCAGCACGCGTACGGCCGTTTCATCCTGTCGTCGTTCCATGCGGTGTGGAGCGTCGGCGCGATTGCGGGTGCACTCTTCGTCGCCGCCACCTCCGCCCTCGACGTCAGCGTGGCCGGCGCGCAACTGGTGGCGGCGCTCGTCGTGGCCGTCGGTCTCGCCGTCTGCGGCCCCCGGCTCCTCGCCCGTCAGGAGCCGGTGAGCAGCGCCCCGCCGGCGACCGGCCCTGTGTCCGTGCCGGTTCCGATTCGGCCGCTGCTCGCGCTCGGCACCGCGATGGCGTTGTTCTACGCCATCGATTTCGGTGTCGGCAACTGGTCCGCCCTGTACGTCCGGAACGTTCTGCTCGCGGACGCCGGCACGGCCGCCCTGGCGCTGGCCGCATACCAGTGCGCGGCTCTGGTGTCGCGTCTCACCGGCGACTTCTGGGTGGCGAAGTACGGCGAGATCGCCGTCGTCCGTGCGGGTTCGGCGGTCGGTGTCGCCGGATTGACGGTGGTCGTGCTGGCCCCGTCCCCGGCCGTCGCGATCGCCGGATTCCTCGTCGTTGGCCTCGGCGTGCCGGTCGTCGCTCCCCTGTGTTTCAGCGCCGCCGGCCGGCTGGCACCCACCGGCCAGGTGGACGACGTCGTGGCGCGGATCAACCTGTTCAATTACGTGGGCACGCTCGTGGGCGGGGCGATCGTCGGCGGCGTCGCCGCCGCGACCAGCCTGCGGATCGGGTTCGTGGTCCCGCTCCTGTTCGCGGTGGGGCTCGTCCTGCTCGCCCCCGCAATCGCCCCGGACCGGGACCGCGACAGGCAATCCGCGTGGACCCCGGATCGCGACTGACGGCAGATGTTCTACTTAGGACATGCCGACTCGGGGATGGTTCGTGATCACCGCGGCGATCGTCTACGTCGCGGTTCCGGTCTCGGCACGGTCCGCTCGTGGCGGCTCGCACACCCCAGGACGAACGAGTCGATCAAGACCGTTGCGGCAATCACCCTGCTGCGGGACAGTACGGGAATGACACTTCGGGAAGCGAAGGACGCGGTGGATCAGCTGTGACTGTCGAGATAGACCCGGCGGGGATCTGGGATTCCGAGGCGATCGCCGACGTCGCCGCGGCAACGTTCCCTCTTGCGTGCCCGCCCGGCGCGACGCAGGACGACATCGCCRCCTTCATCGACGACGTGCTGTCGGCCGAACGGTTCTCGGAGTACCTCACCGACCCGAACCGCACCGTCCTGAAGGTCACCCACGGCGGGGCGATCGTCGGCTACGCGATGCTGATCGACGGTGAACCCGCCGACCCGGATGTCGGCAGGGCCGTGACGCTGCGGCCGACCACCGAGATCAGCAAGCTGTACGTGCTACCCGGTAATCACGGGACCGGGGTCGCGTCCGCGCTGATGGACGCCATCGTCGAACGCGCCGTCGCCGCCGGGTGCGCCGGGCTGTGGCTCGGCGTCAACCAGGAGAATGTGCGCGCCCAGCGCTTCTACGCGAAGCACGGATTCACGCAGGTCGGAACGAAAACCTTTCTCGTCGGCACCCAACTGCACCACGATTTCGTGATGCAGCGGGCGCTGTGACGAGCTGGGTCAGCTCGCGGCGACCTCGAAGCGCGACAGCGCGAGCAGGCGCGACGTGGCACGCAGGTACTTCTTCCGGTACCCACCGGCCAGCATCTCCGGAGTGAAGATCGCGTCGAGCTTGGCCCCGGCCACGGTGACCGGGATGCTCGCGTCGTACAGGCGGTCGGCGAGGACCACCAGGCGCAGCGCGACCGACTGGTCCTCGGCAGGGTGCACGCCGTCCAGGAAGACGGCCGGGATGCCCTCGACCAGCTTGTTGTAGCGGGACGGGTGCAGCGTGCTGAGGTGCTTGCACAGCGCGTCGAAGTCGTCGAGCGTGGCGCCGGGGATGCTGTCGGCGCGCTCGGCGAGCTCCGCCGACGAGATCGGGTCCGGGGCCGGCGGCAGGTCGCGGTGCCGGTAGTCGGGGCCGTCGACGCGGATCGTCTCGAAGATCGAGCCGAGCTTCTTGATCTCGCGCAGGAAGTCCTGTGCAGCGAATCGTCCTTCACCGAGCTGGCCGGGCAGGGTGTTCGACGTCGCCACGATGGACACGCCGCGCGCCGACAGTTCCGACAGCAGGCGGGACACCAGCATGGTGTCGCCCGGGTCGTCGAGTTCGAATTCGTCGATGCAGAGAACGCTGTGGTCGGACAGCTGCTCGACGGCCTTGTTGAAACCGAGGGCACCGACGACGTGCGTCAGCTCCACGAACGTGCCGAACGCCTTGGGCGACGGGACGCTGTGGAAGATCGAGGCCAGAAGGTGGGTCTTGCCGACGCCGAAGCCGCCGTCGAGGTAGAGACCGGCACCGGTGGCCTGCGTCTTCTTCCCGAACAGGCCGCGTCGTCCGCCGCTGCGGATCTTCACGACCTTCTTCGCGAACTCCTCGGCCGTCCGGACCGCGGCGGCCTGGCTGGGTTCTGCGGGATCGGGGATGTACGACGCGAAGCTCACCTCGTCGAACATGGCCGGGGGCACCATCTGAGCTACCAACTGATCAGCCGGTACCACGGGGCTGCGATCGACAAGACGTGCATGCATACAAGCAGGGTATCCACGTGTTGTGATCACCAACATGCACCGTGTACATATTGCGACATTTTTCACACCGGACAGCCCGCCTGCCCGCGAGGAGTCCAGTGAATCGACCGCGAACGCGCTGCGCGACCTGTACGCGTACCCGGCGGAGACCCCGCGGCCGTGGGTCCGGGTCAACTTCGTGAGCAGCATCGACGGCGCCGTCTCCGTCGACGGGGTCAGCGGGGCGCTCGGCACACCTGCGGACAGGCTGGTCTTCGAGACCCTGCGGGAGTTGGCCGACGTCGTGCTGGTCGGGGCCGGAACCGTCCGGGCGGAGAACTACGGCGGGGCGCGCATCGACACCGAGGGCAGGCGACGGCGGGTGGCGTCGGGGATGCCGGAGGTCCCGCCGATCGCCGTCGTGTCGGCGCGCGCCCACCTCGACCCGCGGTCACGCCTGTTCACCGACACGGAGGTGGCCCCGATCGTCGTCACGTGCACAGACGCCGACCCGGCGCGGGTCCATGCTCTCACGGACGCGGGTGCGCGGATCGTGACGGCCGGCGACGGGCAGGTCACCGGCGACGGGCTGATCGCCGCCCTCGAGCATCTCGGACTGCGCCGTGTGCTCTGCGAGGGTGGCCCGAGCCTGTTCGGGCAGCTGACCGCGGACGATGCCGTCGACGAGGTCTGCCTGACCACGGCACCCGTCCTCGTCGGCGGAACCGCGGGTCGCGTCGCCACCGCGCCGGGGGCCCGGATCACCGCGATGACTCCCGCGCACATCCTCACCGACACCGACGGCACCGTCCTCACCAGATGGGTGCGGCTGCCCCGGCCGTAKGGGAACCTGGCAGGGTGGTCGCCATGCGCAGATCGGTGTTGCTCGCAATGGTTCTCGTGGTGTGCAGCGCGTGCGGAGCCGGACCGTCCAACCGGCCGCACGTGGCGGTCGAACGCGAGGGCGGCGGCAGCGAACCCACCGCGACCGAGACCGAGAACGCCGACGCTCCCCCACCCGTGTTGCAGACCCCGAAGAACGATCTGGCGTGGACCGACTGCACGCAGAGCACCCTCGGCGCCCTGGGCCCGGGAACGACGCCGCCCGCCGGGTTGATCTTCGAATGCGGCTCGTACGAGTCAGCCGTCGACGAGAGCGGCACCCTGCCCGGCTCCTTCACGATGGGTGCGATGCKGGCACGCCTCGCCGACACCCCCGAGAACGCGGCCCCGCTGGTGCTCACGTCGGGATCGGACCGGTCGTCGACCGCAACGCTCGCCGCGCTGAGCACCGGCGGTCTCACGTCCCTGCTGTCGACGCGACCGGTGGTCGCGGTGGACCGCCGCGGCATCGCCTCCTCGCAGG
>NZ_JBFUGT010000453.1:0-4016 GCF_056402775.1 Rhodococcus sp. P3_B8 | reverse complement strand
ACCCGGCACGGCCGCGGTGAGGCGTAGCCGCTCGAGCAGCGCCAGCGCCGCGCGTCCCAGACCGTCCGGGTCCGCCTGCCACCCGGCGGCGAACGTGCGCCCGAACCGTTCGGTCAGTGTCCGGACGGTGCCGGCGATCCACGCGTCCTCGATGACCGGGAACAGCCGGTCCGCGGGGGCGGGGTCCGCGGGTTCGAATCCGTCGTGGCCGGCGAGGCTGTCGAAGATCCCGGACTGCGGAATGGCGCTGTCGACCTGTTCGATGAGGTCGTCGAACAGGTCCCGCGGCAGCGGCATCCGGGCCGTCTCCGGGGCATCCGGATCCAGTACGCGATCGGCGATCTCGCCGGCGAGCAGGAGCGCGACCTGCGCGACCGTTCCCGTCCCGGGGAACCGGACGTCGGACAGACGTCCGGAGGAGTCGATCATCGCGACACCCTCCTCACGCCGCTCCGCGACCAGTCCAGTGAGCAACTCGACATCGGCTGCGGTGCGGGGGAGTGCGAGTTGCATCAGCTCGTCATCGTCGAGGTCGGCGGCGTAGACCACGGGCCGTTCGACGAGAGCACGCCGGACCCGCCGCGCGGTCTCCTTCACATCGACCGGCCGGGCGGTCCCGAACTCGGGGGTGTCGTCCTCGGTCACCGCGTCCGCACCGGCGAGCAGTCCGCGGATGGACCGGAGGTGCTGCAGTGCGCGCGGCGGCCGGAACAGGGCGATGACGACGGACCTGTCGATGTCGTAGAGCGCCTCTCCCGCATCGGGATTGGCGGCCCAGCCGCCCGCGTCGCCGTCGGCGAGGGCGATCGCGCCGCGGGCGGCGAGCCAGCCGACGGCGTCGACGAACGCATCCCGGTCGGACGCGCGTTCCGTGGACAGGTCCACACCGTCGACCTGTGCGGCGTCGGCGGCCACGTGATCGGCGAGCTCGGACAGGGTGATCTGGTTTCCGGCGCGGCCGAGGGCGGCCAGCGCCAACGCGAGGTAGGCGTAGCGGTACCGGTCGAACGTGCGGTCGGTGGCCGTCTTGGCCGGGGTCCCGGCGTCGAGTCGGTCGCTCACCGTGAACAGCCGGGCGGTCGTCTCCGTGACTTCGAGTCGGTACCCGAAGAGCGTCATCAGATCGTCGCGTAATTCGGTGGCCCACCGGCGGAGCAGGGGGAGTGCGATGCGATCCGGATAGGTCTGTGTCACCAGGTGATTCGACAGAATGACGCGGGCGGCGCGCTGATACGAGTCGAGGGCGAGCGGCGAGATCTCCCGTGCCTTCACCGAACGCTCACCTGCAGTCCGTCGAGGTGCAGGCGTCCTCGGGCGGTGCGCACCACCGTCGATTCACTGTGTGGGCTGAGGGTGAGCTTCACACCGTTCTCCGATCCTGTGCTGCTCTTCACACGGCCGCTGACCGGAACCCGCGCCGTCAGCGCGGCGTTGAGCAGACTCAGCAGCACGTCGGTTTCGGCCTCGTCGAGTTCCCGCTCGTAGACCCCGCCCCGGGCCAGCGACTGGGCGGCGGCGGCGCGAAGTCGTTGTGCGGTCAGCTGTTCCTCCCGCAGGCGGCGCACGCTGCCCTCGTTGCGCTGCACCCGTGCGGGCAGGCCGGGCGACGGGGGACGTCCCGTCTCGGCCAGCGTGCGGGAGATCTCGACGGGCTGGGCCTCCCACCACGACCGCGTGTCGGGAATGATGTCGGCGTCCGGATGCACCATCGACAGGTGGCGCGGACGCCCGAGGTCGAACACGGCCTGGAACAGCGCATGCGCGGCGTCCTCGGTCGGAGTCGCGGCGAACCAGCCTGCGAGGTGGCGTAATTGGCTCTCCCTGCTGACACCGCCCTTGCGGGTCTCGGTGACGCGGCGCAGCAGCGACAGGACGGCGGCGATGGCACTCATCGTGCCCTCGCGGAGGCGTTCCGACTCGCTGAGACCGGCCTCGCTCCCGACGAACCAATGCGTCAATCCCGCCCATCGCGCGCGCCAATCGGCTTCGCGCTCTTCGATGCCGAGGAACACCCGCTCGTCGCTGGCGGCGGCCCGCGCCACCATCGTCTCGACGCCGGTGTCTTCCACGAGCGCGATGGCCGCCGCGAGTTTCGGTGCAAAGCGTGAGAGGTCGGAGCTGAACTCGCGCATGTGCGTGAGGAGAGCGTCCTTGTGGGACATGAACGTCTCGGGCGTGATCTCCGTGGTGCGGACGAGGTCGCCGAGGGTCAGGTAGAACTGGGCGGCGCGTCCGGCCATGTCCGACAGCGTCGCGTCGAGACGGTTGAGTTTCCGGTACACGAGGTCGTTGTCGGCCGCACGATTCGCGGCGGCCAGGTCGTTCATGTCGGCGAGGAGGTCGGGCAGCGCCAGGCGGGACAGCGACGCGTCGTCGAGCCGGGCCGCCAGAGCGTCCTCGACGGCTCGGAACACCTGGTAGCCGGCCTGGCTGAACTGATAGACGAAGTGCCGGTTCCGGTATTCGGCCAGCGTGGCGGCGCGGGTTCCGTCGTAGCTGCGTTCGAGCACTTCCCAGACGTGCAGTTGCTCGAGCAGGGGAGTGACGTCGCCGGCGCCGAGTTGTCCGGACGGATCGTCGCAGGCGAGACCGTCCAGAATGCGGGCGACGTCGCCGGCGTGGAGCAGGACGACGTAGTTGGCGCGGGCGTGGTCGAATGCCCGCAGCACCCACAGGTACTCCGCGCGCTTCTCCGCCGTGGTGAAGGCGAACAGTTTCAACCGGTCGTCCCGGAGTGGGGGAGCAACCGCCGAACGCGCTGCGCGCAGCCCCGAGGGGGACCGACCGGGATCGCTGCCTGATTCACTCACCGTGACAGGTTATGCGGTCGCCCAGCCGTCGAGCGAACGCCGTGCCGACGCGCACCATCAACGCTGGAGTCTGAATCGGAACCTGACGGAACGCTGTAATTTACCGAATTCAGGTGCTCGGTCGCGTATGAACCACCCTCTGTCACCGATGTTCCATCCTCACGATCAACCCGCCTCACCCCGCCGCTGCACCGATGACGGGAGGCAGGCATTCAGAGGACGAACAGCACGAAGACGATCGCCACCAGCACGAGAGCCAGCCCGACTGCCGCGGCGACGAGCCAGGACGCCCGGGACGTCGGGTCGGAGGTGGATTCGTCGCCGGACTGCGCGACTGCGCGAGGTTCCGGTGGTGTCGCGACCGCCGTTCCGCCCGACGCCCGGGCAGGGGAGGCGCCCACCGCCGCGGCCGACGCGGGGTTGGGCGTGCGCGTCGCCGGCCGGCTCGCGGTTGTCGAGGTCGAGGGCACCGGCTCACCGACCACGGCGTCGATCACCTCGGTGACGTCGTACGACGGCGGCAGGCCGATCGGGGTGACCCTGTGAGTGGTCGGGTTGAATCCGGCGGCGCGGATGGCGGCACCGAGCGCTGCGGTCTGCTCGGGGCCCGGGCCGACGACACATCGCACACCGAACTTCTCACCGACGGTGTTCGCGAACCCGTGAATGGCCGCGGAGTCCCGCGCGATCAGGCCGTCGCCCGTGATGACCACGGCATCGAGGTTGCTGGGCAGCCAGCCGAACGCCCCGAGCGCCGTGGCGATCTGGGCCGTGGGAGAACCCCCCGAGGAGAAACGAAACGCCTTGCCTGCCTCGACGCCCGAGCGGATCAGCGCGACGGTCGCGCCGGTGTCGTCGACGTGATAGATGCCGACCAGCTGCCCGGGACGCTCCGCGATCTCGGATTCGAACCAGGCTGCGGCGGCTTCGGCGTCCGAGACGAGGGACAGGTAGGACATGTCGGCGTAGTCCAGGGCGTCGCGGAGCGCCGCGACGGCGGCCGAGTCCCAGCGGGTGGGGTAGGCGGCCATGATGTCGGGGGCGCCGCCGGTCCGACCGCCGTGGTCGGGGAGAGGTTCGCACTCCCGGAGCAGGCACCGCATCGCGCCCGCGACCAGGTCTTCAGCGCGGTAGCGCGATCCGTCACCGACCGCGACACCGGCCGGGTCGCCGACGCGGGGAAGGAACCCCGACACGGTGTGGGTG
>NZ_JBFUGT010000452.1:0-4035 GCF_056402775.1 Rhodococcus sp. P3_B8 | reverse complement strand
GCCCAGTGCGTGTTCTACGTGGACGACGAGAAGCTTGCGGTCAGCGACCACATGATCGTCTCGACCTCGACGATGTACCAGCAGACCCCCGGCAGTGTCCTCGCGGCCGGCGGGGCACCCGTCGACCCCGACGCCACCTACCTGATGAAGTCCGCCGAGCACATGATCTGGCCCTACGACAACCAGGGCCGCCTGATCGGTGAGGACGTGTGGGAGTACGACGAATCGGTCCGCGAGATCATCGCGCTCGATCCGAGCGAGGTCCTCACCGTCGAGCAGTCCGCCGCGCTGCTCGCGCCGCTCATCAAGCCCCTTCCGGCGTTGAACCCGTTCACCGCCTGACCACAAGCGCACGAACATCGCGGTTCCCCTTCGACGACCAAGTCGTTCATCGACGGGGGACCGTGAGCGAGGCTGCGATGCGCAGGCTCATCCCCCGCCGGCCACGGACGTTCGCCAATGAACGCGTGTCCGAACTACACGACATCGCAGTCCCCGCAATCGAAAGCGCACCAGTGACGTTGACAACCCCGATCACCAGTCCCGACGAGCACGCAGCACCGCTCGACCTCCTGCTCACCAACTCCACCCGCGGTATCGCCGGCCGAATGCTGCCGCGCGGGCCGCTGACCCGGCTCGGTGTCAGCCTCGCCAAGCAGCCCCGCACCCTCGCCGGACGCGGCTCCCTCCTCGCCCGCGAACTGGGCGCCATTGCGGCCGGCAAGTCCGGGCGCGTTCCCGCCAAGAGCGACAAACGCTTCGCCGACCCGGCGTGGCACGCAAATCCCTTGCTGAAACGGACCATGCAGGCCTACCTGGCGGCAGCCGACACCGCCGACGCCGTGTTCACCGACGCGGACCTGGACTGGCGGGACTCGGAGAAGGTGCGGTTCGCCCTCGACAACCTCATCGAGGGTCTGGCACCGACCAACAATCCGTTGCTCAGCCCCCTCGGGTGGAAGGCGCTGATCGACACAGGCGGACTGAGCGCGATCCGCGGAGTGAAAGCCTTCGCCCGCGACATGGCCTCCCACCCACGGGTCCCCGCGATGGTCGACCCGGACGCCTTCGCGGTCGGGGAAACCGTGGCCACCACCAAGGGGGCGGTGGTGCTGCAAACCCGGGCGTTCGAGCTGATCCACTACGCACCGCAGACCCCGGCGGTGCACGCGGTCCCGCTGCTGGTGGTGCCGCCGGTGATCAACAAGTACTACATCGTCGACATCGCCCCCGGCCGCAGCATGATCGAACATTTCCTGCAGCAGGGCCAGCAAGTCTTCACGATCTCCTGGCGCAACCCGCAGGCCCGGCACCGCGATTGGGGCTTCGACACCTACGGCGCCGCGATCATCGAGGCACTCGATGCGGTGCAGACGATCGCCGGGACCGACAGTGCGCACCTGCTCGCCACCTGCTCGGGCGGCATCCTCGCGGCCATGGTCGCCGCGCACCTCGCCGACATCGGGGAGGGCGAGCGGATCGCGAGCCTCGCGCTGGCGGTGACCGTGCTGGATCAGACCAACGCCGGTTTCGCTGCCGCCGCGATGAGCGACCGCGCGGCCCAGGCCGCCATCCGCACCTCCGCCGCCAAGGGCTACCTCGACGGCCGCACGTTGGCCGAACTCTTCGCGTGGCTGCGGCCGACCGACCTCGTGTGGCGGTACTGGGTCAACAACTACGTCCAGGGCCGCTCACCAGCCGCGTTCGACGTGCTGTTCTGGAACTCCGACACCACCAGAATGGCGGCCGCCCTGCACAAGGACATGGTGCTGCTGGGGACCGGCAACAAGCTGACCACTCCCGGAGCCGTCACCATGCTGGGGACGCCGGTCGACCTGTCCACCGTGACCGCAGACTCCTACATCGTCAGCGGGATCGCCGATCACATCTCCCCCTGGCAAGCCTGCTACCGCAGCGCACAAATGTTCGGCGGCAAGGACAACCGATTCGTTCTCTCCACCAACGGGCACATCGCCGCCCTGGTCAATCCGCCGGGCAATCCGCGGGCCTCGTTCCGGGCCGGCAGGGTCGACGAGTCGAGCGCCGACGAGTGGTTCGAGTCGTCGGAGAAGACCAGCGACTCCTGGTGGTCCGACTACACCGGCTGGCTCGCCGACCGCAGCGGCCCGCAGATCGAGGCGCCGCACACCCTCGGTGGCCGCGACCTCCCCCCGCTCGCGCCGGCTCCCGGCACCTACGTCCACCACAAYTGACCGCCGACCGAAAGACCACGATGACCACCCATCTCGACACCCCCACCGCCCTCTTGGATCTGTCCGGACACACACTCGGCACGACCGACTGGCTCGACATCACCCAAGATCAGGTGAACCGCTTCGCCGACGCCACCGACGATCACCAATGGATTCACACCGATCCCGCCCGTGCGGCCGAAGGCCCGTTCGGCGGCACCATCGCCCACGGCTACCTCACGTTGTCACTCGCACCGATGGTCCTGGCGGAAGTCCTCGAGATCGACGACACCACGGCCGCTCTCAACTACGGCCTCAATAAGGTCCGCTTCCCCGCCCCGGTACCGGTCGGAGCGCGGCTGCGCGCCACGGTCACCGTCACCTCCGCCCAGCAGAAACCCGCCGGCATCGAGACGGTGTTCGGACTCACGTACGAGGTCGAAGGCGGCGGGCGCCCGGCCTGCATCGCCGACGTCGTCGTGCTCTACCGGTGACGGCCGCCCACCCCGGGCCCGTCGAAGAGAGCTATATCGCGGCGGGCGGGCAGCGCATCAGGGTCAGCGTCCGCCGCGGCACCGGGGTGCCGGTCGTCTTGTGCAACGGCATCGGCGCCAGCTACGAGGTGCTCGACCCCCTCGTCGCGCAGCTCGACCCCGACACCACCGTCATCCGATTCGACGTCCCCGGCACCGGCGGATCACCGGTGTCCCTGGTGCCGTACGGCTTTCCGTACCTCGCCTGGATGCTGGGCCGGATCCTGACCCGGCTGGGCGTCGGCGTGGTCGACGTCCTCGGTCTGTCCTGGGGTGGGGCGCTGGCACAGCAGTTCGCGTTCCAGAATCCGCGGCGCTGCAGGCGCCTGGTCATCGTTGCCTCCGGGACCGGCATGCTCATGATCCCCGGCCACCCCCGGATCCTGGTCAAGATGCTCACACCCCGCAGATTCCGCGACCCCGACTATGCGGCGTCCATCGCCGGCGACCTCTACGGCGGCACCGCCCGCACGCAAAAAGACGACGTCGCCCAACTCTTCCTGAAGCAACTCCACCCCGGATCGAAAATCGGCTACACGCACCAACTCCTCGCGGGATCGGTCTGGACAAGCCTGCCGACACTACCGGCAATACGACAACGGACGCTGATCATCGCCGGAGCCGACGACCCCATCATTCCCGTCGTCAACGCGCACATCATGAAAACGCTTCTCCCACACGCCACCCTGCACCTCCACGACGGCGGACACATCGACCTGATCACCAACGCCACCGAACTCGCCCCAGTGATCGAGACATTCCGTCATACCTAAGAAACCAGCGGTAGCAGCAATACGGAGGGGACGACCGCGCCGGACAGGATGCCGAAGCCGATCTGTTGGCACACCAGGAGGACGACGGTCCCGCGCCGATCGCACCGACTCGGGCGAACGGAGCCATTCTTCATCCCCTCAACCGCTATTGGAGGTCGGCGTAAGGTGTGAAACACCTAATTTGCTCGATCGTGCGAAGCGGTGTGGGCGGTGTCGAATCATCGCATTGCCGGTCCTGAAGACGACGAGCTCTACCAACCAGCCGCGGCCTGTGGTGATCGGTTTCTGATCAACGGCCGGGACTGGGGCGGCGGGTTCTCGTTGGTCGAGCACCGWTTGCCGCCGAGGGTACTTGCGGCTCCGTTGCACAGGCGCATTGATGGGTGTGCAGTGCTCGTCGATCGCGCGGATGTCAGAATGCGGCGAACTCGCCGTGCTGGCCTATCGGGGACCCGAGCCCTCGCCGACGACGTTCGCCCCGGGAAGGGGTTCGCAACCCGGGTATGCCGCTGCCAGCGGGTCGGTCATCGTGTGCGC
>NZ_JBFUGT010000451.1:0-4051 GCF_056402775.1 Rhodococcus sp. P3_B8 | reverse complement strand
CACCCGAACCCGTACGCAGTGGACCCTCGGGCTCATGGCGTTGGTCCCGGCCATCAGCGGGGCGCAGCAGGTTCTGTTGGGTGCGCTGTCGGCTTTCGGGGGCGAATTAGAGGGTCTCAAGCGACCGGCGAAATCTGTCAATTCTTCCGAACAGCCATTCTGATCGGCCGAACCGGCTCTCGAGCCCTACGGAAGTCGCGTAGCGCCCTCGGACGACAGCTGTACTTGCCGGCAGTCGCTGGTTTGTTAACAGTGGGGTAGACTGTTAGTAACTGTTAGGAGGTGTTCATGGTGGGCACAATCGACGACCGTTACCTCGCCGGCGACGTCGACTTCGAGGCCGCGGTGGGGGAGGCGCTCGGCACCCCGGTCTCGCGGGAAACCATGCTGCCGCTGCTGCACGCGCTGCGACGCGGAGCGCACCCGAACGCCCAGCTCAGCGACCACGACGCCGCCTTGTACGACGCCGCCGGGTTCACCGAGGACCCACTCGCCCCAGCCGCTGCGGCCGCCGAGCGGGAACAACGCATGCGCGAGCTCACCGCGACCGCCAAGACCGTCGAGGGGGCGGCCGATCTGCTCGGGGTGTCGACCTCCCGGATCCGCCAGCGCGCGGCGGCGGGCAGCGTGTGGGCGATCAAGGTCGGCAACAAACTGTTGCTACCGGTGGTGCAGTTCACCGGTGAGGCGATAGTGCCGAACCTCGACCGCATCCTGGCGGCCCTCCCGGACGGTTTGCATCCCCTCGCACTCGAGCGGGCCCTGACCGACCCCAGGGCCGACCTGGCTCTGGACGGACGCCCGGTCTCGGTCATCGATTGGCTCACAAGCGGCGGCGACGTCGAAACCGCACTAGAAGTGATCACCCAAATCGAATGGGAGGCAGCGTAAGTGGCGCGGATGCTCCCGCACCCTCCGGCCGTCGACGACCTGTCCCACCACGGCATCCGCGACAACGAATACGCCACGATCCCCACCACCGGGATGCTCTGGCGGGTGCACCGCACCACCAGCCGCCACGCGCTGGCCTGGAACGAGCTCCGCACGTACGGTCCGGTGCTGCGGTTCGACCCGCACCCACTCCCGCGCGGTGACCACCCGAGGCACGGGGTCTGGTACGGGGCCACTGATGTGCAYGGCGCACTCGCGGAAGCATTCCAGGGCACCCGCACCATCGATCGGGTGCAGGAGGCGCCGTACCTGACCGGGCTGCATCCAGCCCGAGACCTGCGGCTCCTCGACGTCGGCGGGTTCGGGGCCGGCCGCTGGCCGACCAGGGTCGGTGGCACCTTCGCCCTCGATTCCGCCGCGCACGGCATCACCCAACGGTGGGCCCGCACCATTGCAGCCGCGCACCCCGGGCTCGATGGACTGCTGTACCGGGGTCGATTTTCCGGGGGCCCGTGCGCAGCGCTGTTCCCCCCGGCCGACGACGCCTTCCCCGTGCGGCCGGCCGCGTCGAACCCGCTCGCGCATCCCGGCCTGCAACGCCGTCTCGCCGCGGCCGCGGAAGCGCTCGGCTACACCCTCGTCTGAGGTTGCGCCGACCAACACGGTGGAGTCGATCTGGCCCGACGGCTCGACCGTGCGTTTCGAAGTGAGGCACGGCCCGTGGTCAAGAGGATGTTCCGTACCAGGACTAGACCCTTTGCGCACTCCGAGGACGCGCACTTGATCCCAGATGAAGCTCGACTGCCGCAGTGATGGTTGCGGTTTCGTCCTCAGTTGGTACTGGATGTTGCATCACGTAGAGCCGCATCAGGAGACGACTGGTGCTTGTCGATCCAGTCCTGAAGCATCTCGTCGATTGGTCGGCCACGATTGAGCTGGCTGCGGGAGACGAGCTCCTGGAATTGCTCTACCAACTCCTTCTTTCCGCTCCCAGGGATGTTCTGGCGCTCTTGCTTCTTACCTGCCTCAGTGCCGCGACTCCGTGGCGGTGGTACCAGCAGTTCGTTGCGGGGAAAATTGTCCATCAGCTCGATCATGTGCTCGACCTGGATCTTGATCGGCTCGCCCTTTTTAAGCTCCCACCCGAGGGTTTTCAGGTTCACGGATTCATCGACCTCGCCCTTGTTGTGCACAAAGTCATTACGTATCAGTCGAACGTCCCCGAAGAAGTCGCCGGGGCCGGCTCGTATCCGGTGTTCGGATTCCCGACGCAGGGGCCATCCTTGATTTCGCGGCTAGGGGCCATCTGCGGAATCAGAGAATGTCACGAATTTGTTCGAGCGCGGCGGCGACTCGGGAACGCGCAGCCGTGTCGAGTCTGCGTACCGGTAGCGGGAGGTTAGGGGAGTCGACGAGATCGAGGTGTTCGGCGATGGCGGAAACCACGCGCAGGCTTCCATGGGCGCGGAACAACTCCCAGATCGGTTCGAACCGTTTCGACAGCGCGGTGGCGGCGTCCTGGTCGCCGGTCTGGGATGCCCGGGTAATGCCCAGGCACGGTTTCGGAAGGACCCCGGCGAGGACGCTGTACCAAACGTCGCAGCCGGCGTTGAGGCCGGCCGCAGCGAAGGCGTCTCCACTGACACCGATCGTGACCGTCGACGGGATCTGAGATCGGAGGGTCTGCACTCGCACCGCCGCGTCGGCGGGGTCGACGGGGACCCCGGGAATCTTGATCGATCCAATCTTCGGAAGTGCGGCGATGCGGCTGTGGAGTCCATCGGTGAAGGCGAAGTGGGTGGTACCCGGGTTGTCGTAGACGCACAGCGGTACGGACAACTCCCGCGTCACCGCTTCGTAGAGGCCGAATACTTCCTCTGCGGTCAGTTGTTGGTAGGACACCGGTGCCAGCAGCACCGCCGCGGCGCCGGCGTTCTGTGCGTCTTCGGCGAGGGCGCGAACGTGCGCGGTGCGCAGCGACCCGATACCGATCATGACCGGTGTGGTGCCCGCTGCGGCCACGGCGAGCTGTGCGACCCTCTTGCGCTCGTCCCTGGTCAGGTAGGCGTAGCTGCCGGTGGATCCGAGGGCGCCGATGGAATCGACCCCCGCCTCGGCCAGGCGCGACATGAGGCCGGAGAACGCGGAGGCGTCGATATCCTTCTCGCTCATGGGGGTGAGGGGGAAGGCGGACAGTCCGGTGAACATCGGTCGAACCTCAATTCGCTGTGGTGAAGGACAAATTACTCGGGGGGTCGGCCCGGAGACCGCCAAGAGGCGACGGTGGGTTCCGCCCAATCGGTGTCAGCGAACCGAGTCCATTCTGCTGGAATATGCGAAGGAACAGGCGAAAGCGGGACCGTGCTGATCAGGGCCGGTATCCGCGCGTCAGGTCTCGCCGCCCGAAACCCTGCCCCTCGTCATCGTCGTACGTCCGTGCGAGGTCGGCGTACATTGCCACCGAGCGTAATTCCGCTCGTGTCAGGGCGATTCCGGTGAGGGCGTGCTCCATACGTGTGAAGCAGTCGCGCGGCCGAAGAACTGTATTGAGACAGGCGAACACTGCCTCCAACAACAGGGGCATTTCTCTCCCTAGCTTCCACCGTGCGGTGTCGGACGAAGGTGATCGCCGCATGCGTAGTGGACGGTGTCGTGTGCGATACGGCCCACTTGCGAGGTAGGTGATCGCTGCGGTGTCTGCCTGGGAGGGCAGTCGTTTGTGGCCGAGTGTCAAGATTTGGCGCCGTGAGTGTCGTGGCGGCACCAGTGAATCCGCGGGTGGTCGTTCACATATGTCTGTGTGTGAGGAGGCATCGGATCGGGAGTGCGGATCTCTGGTTCCGTGGTCCTCGCACTCTGCAGGTTTGAGACGTCTTCTGTCGATGACATGCCTACGATGATATCCTGTTTGTTGAACAAAACAAGGCGTGATAATGGGTCTTCACTAGGCGTTAGTCAGACTTGCTGTAGGTTGGAAGTGCTGATTGTTCACACATAAGATCGGGGAAGCGAGCGAAAATGACCTCACTGGACATCGGTCGTGTTGCCACGGAACGAGTTGCTGGGACGGGGGACGCAGCCGAACGGGTGGCAGCAGAGCTTCGCCAACAAATTCTGCGAGGTGAGTTGCGGCCCGGCGAAAAGATCCGGGATTCACACC
>NZ_JBFUGT010000450.1:0-4067 GCF_056402775.1 Rhodococcus sp. P3_B8 | reverse complement strand
CTGCTGCTGTCCGCGTACTCGGCGCCGCACCTGCCCTCGCCGCTGCCGCCGGTCGACGACCTGGACGACCCGGCCCTGATCGAGTTGCTGCGCGCCACGGGCGGTCTGCCCGCCGACCTCCCGGCCCGGCCGGCATGGCGGGACCACTGCCTCCCCGCACTGCGCGACGATCTGCGCCTCTGCACCGGGTACCGCGATCCCGCAGACCCGCCGCTTCCCTGTCCGACGCACGTGCTCGGCGCGGACGCCGATCCGCTGGTCGGCGAGCGGGATCTCCGCGCCTGGGATCGGCACACCACCGAGCTGCGCGAGGTGCGCATCATGACGGGCGATCACTTCTACCTCGAGCACACACCCGAACAACTCTTCCGTGTGCTCCGGCCGGTGCTGCGCCGGTACGCCGCTACTGTCCCGGCGGGGTGACGGGCGGCGGCAGCTGCCCGGGCGCTCCCCCCGGATCCAGCGGCGGATGCTCGTCGGCGCCACCGGGGTTCGCGAGCGGTCCCGGACCGTCGACTGGACGACGTGCCTCGACCTCGGCGGCGCGGACGGCCTGCGCGATGGCCGGGTCGGATTTGGTCTCGAACCAGTCGGCGACCTCTTCCGAATCGTCCTCGGGCTTGGGCAGATCCTCCTCCGTGGTGGACGGTTCGTACCGGAACACCCCGTCCTGCCCCTGCGCGCCGAGGGTCTTCGCGAACCCCTTGAGGGCGTCACCGAAGTCGCTGGGCACCAGCCACACCTTGTTCGCGTCGCCCTGCGCCATCTGCGGCAGCGTCTGCAGATACTGGTAGGCGAGGAGTTCGGGGGTGGGCTTGCCGGATTTGATTGCGGCGAACACCTTTTCGATCGCCTTCGCCTGCCCCTGCGCCTGCAGGTACTTCGCGGCCCGGTCACCCTGCGCCCGCAGGATGCGGGACTGCCGCTCACCCTCCGCGGTGAGGATCGACGCCTGCTTCGCGCCMTCCGCGGCGAGGATGCGGGACTGCTTGTCGCCCTCCGCCGTCTTGATGGCCGACTCCCGGTGACCCTCGGCGGTGAGGATGGTGGCCCGCTTCTCGCGGTCCGCCTTCATCTGCTTCTCCATCGACTCCTGGATCGACGGCGGCGGATCGATGCTCTTGAGTTCGACCCGGGCCACGCGCAGACCCCACCGGCCGGTGGCCTCGTCCAGCACGCCACGCAGCTGCCCGTTGATGGAGTCACGGGAGGTGAGCGTCTCCTCCAGCGTCATCCCGCCGACGACGTTGCGCAGCGTGGTGGTGGTCAACTGCTCGACACCGACGATGTAGTTGCTGATCTCGTACACCGCGGCCTGCGGGTTGGTGACCTGGAAGTACACGACGGTGTCGATGTTCAGCGTCAGGTTGTCCTGGGTGATCACCGGCTGCGGCGGGAACGACACCACCCGTTCACGCAGATCCACCTTGGCCCGGATGCGGTCCGCGAAGGGGATCAGGAACGTCAGCTGGCCCGACACGGTCCGCGCGTACCGGCCCAGTCGCTCGATCACCGCGGCCTCGGCCTGCGGCACCAGCGCCACCGATTTGGCCACCACCAGGGCGACGAACAACACGAGCACGATCAACACGATGAGCGCTGCCATCTACGGTCCCCTCCATACGACGGCGGTCGCGCCGTCAATTTGCATTACCGTCACGGTCGTTCCCGGTGGATACACTTCCGTGCTGTCGAGCGGGCGGGCGGTCCAGACGTCGCCGCCGAGCTTGATCTGCCCCGCGTGTTCGGCGACCTCCTCGAGCACCAGGGCCTGCTTGCCGGTCAGCGCCTCGATCCCGGTCGGGGTCGGCGGCGGGGTCTCGAACTTACGCAACAACACCGGCCGCACCCCGAGGATCAGGGCGAGGGACAGCACCCCGAAGATCACCGCGTCGACCCAGACCGGGAAGTCGGTGATCGCGGTGACCCCGGCCGTGGCCAGCGCACCGCCCGCCAGCATGAGGAGGAAGAAGTCCCCCGTCAACGCTTCCGCGGCGGCGAGCAGCACCCCCGCTACCAGCCAAATCAATGCAGCCACAACACCATCTAACCAGAATCTCCGGAACCGACGGTGACGAAGTCGACCAGCTGTTCGACCGCCCCGATCAGCGGCGCCTCCAGGTCCCGGAACGTGTTGACGGCCGAATAGACCCGGCGCCAGCCGTCGCGCGGTGTCCCCCACCCCAATTCGCGGCACACCCCGGTCTTCCAGTCCTCACCGCGCGGGATCTTCGGCCACGCCTCGATGCCCACCGCCGACGGGCGGACCGCCTCCCACACGTCGATGAACGGGTGCCCGGTCACGAGCACATCCGGACCGAGGCCCTGGGTCAGCTGGGTCTCCTTCGATCCGGTGACGAGGTGATCGACGAGGACCCCGACGCGCCGTCCGGGGCCGGGCCGGAATTCGGCGAGCCGCTCCCCGAGATTGTCGAGACCCTCGAGGTGCTCGACGACGACACCTTCGACGCGCAGGTCGTGCCCCCACACCCGTTCCACGAGGGCGGCGTCGTGCACACCCTCCACCCAGATCCGGCTCGCCAGCGCCGTCCGGGCCCGCAGCCCCTCCACCTTGGTGGATCCCGACGCCGATCGGGTGGTGGCGGGTCCGGCGGGCTTGGCCGCCGGGCGGACCAGGGTGACCGGTTTCCCGTCGATCAGGAACGCCGCCTCCCGCATCGCGAACAACCGGGTGCGCCGCGCCCCGTCCTCGAGGCGGACGAAATCGCCGTCGTAGGTGCGCTCGAACCCGACCACCGCCCCGCAGAAACCGGTGCCGGCGTCCTCGACCACCAGGTCGCGCTCGGCCGGGACCGTCGGCGTCACGGGCTTCCGCGCGCGTGGGTGTCCGGAAAAGATGTCGCCGTATCTGTCGCCTCCGCTCACGGGCGCTGACGCTATGCCAGCGGCGCCGTTACGCACACGCCGCCACGCCGACATATGCTCGTTTATCGTGACTTCACCCAGCGCCACTCTCACCGTGTGGGCCAGTTCCTGGCTCGCCGGGAACAGTGCACCCGACGACGTCATCGACGCCCTCCACGCGTGGGCGCCGATGCATCTCGCCTGCGCCGAGGACGAGGGGACGGCAGGCCGCACCGGGCTGCCGTGGCCCCACCCGCAGGACGCCGGGGTGACGGCGCTGCTCCAGACGATGCGCCGCTCCGTGTCGCAACCCGAGACCGAGATCCGGCTGGTCCTGCCTGGGCCGGGCGACGTGCGCGGGCTTCCCGCGGGCACCGAGTTCGCGTCCGCCGCGGTCAGCGCGGGCGAGGGTGTGCTCGTCGGGCCGCCCGGCCGGTCCGGAACGGGGCTGGTCCCGCACGTCGAGGGTCCGGACGTGCTGCGCTGGACGGTGTCGACGATCGAGCGGCTTCCCCTCGACGCCCACCACACCGGGCTGGGTGAGGCCGAGTTCACGATGCGGCAGGCGGTGCGGGACGCCGCGGCCGCGCTCGAGGCGCTGCACATGCTCGATTCCGGTTTCGGCGCCGACCCGCGCGCGCTGATCGCCGACGCGCTGGCGCAGTCCGCGCGGCACCGGTATCCGACGACGATCGCCCCGCGGGCGCTGCGGATCCTGGACTCGGCCGATCAGGTGGCCGCGATCCTCACGGTCGCCGAGCAGATGGCCCCCGCGCGCACCGTGTCCGCGTCGGGTGCGGCCACGCTCGAAGACCTACTGCGGCCGCTGCGGTCGGCGGTGCGCTCGGCGCGCACCGCCGCCGTCAATGCGTGTGCGCGGGACGGCCTGACGGCCTGACCACGGCCCTGCAGCAGTCGACCGCGCAGGACCGACCGTCGAGGGTCGAACCGAGCAGCGGCTCGGAACCGAGCCGCTCGGCGGGTGCGCCGGCCAGTTGCTCGGCCACGAGTGCGACGACGAGTTCCGCGAACCGCCGATCCGTTCCGGGGGTGGCCGCGCGTACGAAGTCGATGCCGAGTTCGGCCGCCCTGTCCCGGGCCTCGGTGTCGAGATCCCACACCACCTCGAGGTGATCGGACACGAATCCCACCGGGCACACGATCACCGCGCCCACCCCGCGGCCGGCGAGGGCGTCCAGGTG
>NZ_JBFUGT010000449.1:0-4097 GCF_056402775.1 Rhodococcus sp. P3_B8 | reverse complement strand
CTGCAGGGCCATCTTGTCCTTGGTCAGATCGATGCCGTTCTGAGCCTTGAACTTCTCGGCCAGCCACTTCACGATCCGGTCGTCCCAGTCGTCACCACCGAGGTGGTTGTCACCGGACGTGGCCCGRACYTCGACGACGCCSTCGCCGATTTCGAGCAGCGAGACGTCGAACGTGCCGCCACCGAGGTCGAAGACCAGGATGGTCTGTTCCTTGTCRCCCTTGTCCAGGCCGTAGGCCAGTGCGGCCGCGGTGGGCTCGTTGACGATGCGCAGGACGTTGAGACCGGCGATCTGGCCGGCTTCCTTCGTGGCCTGACGCTGGGCGTCCTCGAAGTACGCGGGGACGGTGATCACCGCGTCCGTGATGTCCTCACCGAGGTACGCCTCGGCGTCGCGCTTCAGCTTCATGAGCGTGCGGGCACTGATCTCCTGAGCGTTGTACTTCTTGCCGTCGATCTCCACATGCCAGTCGGTGCCGATGTGGCGCTTGACGGAGCGGATGGTGCGATCGACGTTGGTGACGGCCTGGTTCTTCGCGGGCTGGCCGACCAGCACCTCACCGTTCTTCGCGAACGCCACCACCGACGGTGTCGTGCGCGCCCCCTCCGAGTTGGCGACCACCACCGGGTCGCCACCCTCCAGCACGCACACCACCGAGTTCGTGGTCCCCAAATCGATTCCCACCGCGCGAGCCATGACCGCCTCCAGCAGCACACCGGGTGGGCGTGATCCTTCGGTCGATCTGCTCGTCGTCACACCCACCGAACTTGAGTGTTATCGACTCAATTTTCCCCCCGGTCCAAACCGAGGTCAAGGCGAAGAATTGAGCGTGGAACGCTCAACCTTTGCTGTGTTTGCCTGGTGGATTTCGTCATGATCGGTAGTGATGTGTCGGTGCGACGTCTGCACGGTCATCGAATCGGTTTCCGGGTCACAGTCACCGCAGGCGGTTTCCGGGTCACAGTCACGCGCAGGCGATGGCCAGGATCCGCCCAACTGCTCCGCCGCGTCGCTGAGGTGCTTAGGAGATAGTCCGCTCGCCGTCGAATGGCAAGGAACACAAGCAGTCCAAGTGCCCGTCCACCGGGCCGAGGTTACGCGTAGCAGTCCTGGACGAGTGCGCTGATTCGCCCCACCCTCCCGCGCGATTCACGTGGGAGGGCCCGGCCACGCCGACGTCTATCGGCCGCGCAGCCCGATCGGGTTGCCGTCAGCGTCGGCAAGCACGCAAATCCGTGTCTCGGGTGCAACCTGACGTGGAGCGTYGCGCTCGGTTGCGCCGGCGGCAAGCAGCGTGTCGCGGGTCGCGTCGAGATCCTCGACGTCGGCGAACGCAACCGGTCCGGCGGCCCCGTCACCTGGATTCAGCGCGACCTCGAAGCCGTCCACGTTGTATCCGACGTAGTAGGCCTCGTCGGTGTGAGGTGCGCCGAGCAGCGCGGAATAGACCGCCTTGGCGGCGTCCAGGTCGGATACGGGGATCACCAGGCTGCGGATTGTGGGGCTCATGTTCGTCTCCTTCGTTATGCRGCGGCCGCTCGTTCGGCGATGACGACCACGTTATGCGCGGCTCGGGGCCGGCGCTTCTCGATTTCTGACCGATCTGGAAGTGATGATTCGTCATCTCGTATCGACGCAACGGGGTTCCAGATCGGGACTCCGCGCGGTCCGTCATCTTCTGCCAGGGGTCTCCCCCTCGCTTTGGCGGTGGCCGACGGGCGGCGGATCGCCCACCGGTTCAGCGCCTTTGATGGTCTCTCCCCGGAACAGGGCAGGAAACACGCTATCGGTGTTACCTTGAGCCCTGTGTGTGGCGGTCGGCAATCCTCGCGGCGGCGCACGGCGCTGCTCACCGTGCTCGGGGTGATCGCCGTCGAGCRCATGGCCCTGCAGTTCGGCCACACCAACGCGGTGGACGATGCGCACGAGACGCTCCCAGCCGACGTCGGAGCCGACGCGCTCGCGCCGGGCCGCGCCCCGGAGCGCGGCGCCGTCAACTGGCCGGTGGCGCTGCTGGTCCGCGCCCGGGCACCGTCACCGACCTCGGCCGTGTCACCCATGCCCGTGCGGAACAGCACCTGTGTGCTCCGGGTGTGACAGGCAGGCACCGGCTGCCGTCCCAGCAGATCTGACGCCACTCCCCTCTCGTGACCGCCACGGGCTTGGGCGCCACATCCCTCACCGGACGTGCCGCGTGACCCGATAGTCGTTTCAGCATCGGTAGATTCGTTGCCGGTGCACCGTCGGAATGAGGTGCCGAAGTGCATTCCAAGATTGTTCTCAAACTCACCGGCGCCACCGTGGCCGCGGGGATAATGCTGGCCGGGGTGATGTTCCCGGTCGCCGCCGGGCTCGGGTACGCGTCCAACCGTGCCGCCGACAGCGTCGGTAATTCCTCGGCCGAACTGGCCGACGGGGTGGTGCCGGCGGTGACGACCATGACCGACATCACCGGGAACCCGATCGCCTGGCTGTACGACCAGCGCCGATTCGAGGTCCCCAGCGACCAGATCTCCAACGAGATGAAACTGGCGATTCTCTCCATCGAGGACAGACGGTTCGGCGAACATCAAGGGGTGGACTGGCAGGGCACCATGCGGGCGTTCTTCACCAACACCACCAGCGGTCAGATCGAGCAGGGTGCCTCGACCATCAATCAGCAGTACGTGAAGAACTACCTACTGCACGTGGTCGCCAAGACCGACGCCGAGCGCCGTGCCGCGATCGAGACCACGCCGGTCCGCAAGATCCGGGAGATCCGGATGGCGATGACCCTCGACCAGGAACTCTCCAAAGAGGAAATTCTCACCCGGTACCTGAACCTGGTGCCGTTCGGCAACGGTTCCTTCGGGGTACAGGACGCCGCTCGCACGTACTTCGGCATCGATGCCAAGGACCTGAACCTGGCGCAGTCGGCGATGCTCGCGGGCATGGTGCAGTCCAGCTCCGCACTCAACCCCTACACCAACCCGGAGGGGGTGTTCGAGCGCCGCAATGTCGTCCTGGACACCCTGGTCGTGAATGTTCCGGACCGGGCAGCCGAGATCCGCGCCCTGAAGGAAACGCCGCTCGGGGTGCTCCCGAAACCGAACAATCTGCCCCGAGGATGCATCGCCGCCGACGACCGCGGGTTCTTCTGCGACTACGCGTTGCAGTACCTCCAGACCGCCGGGTTGTCCCGGGAGCAGCTCGAGAAGGGCGGCTACCTGATCCGCACCACCCTCGATCCGGCCGTGCAGGGATCAGTGAGGTCGGCGGTGTCCACCTACGCCGACCCGAAGCTCCCCGACATCGCGAGCGTGATGAACGTCGTGCAGCCCGGCCAGGACCAACATCGGGTCCTGGCGATGGCGGGCAGCCGCAACTACGGCCTGGACGCTGCCGCCGCCGAGACGGTGCAGGAGTTGCCCTATTCATTGTCCGGGCACGGCGCCGGATCGGTGTTCAAGATCTTCACCACCGCCGCGGCCATGGAAAAGGGGCTCCGGCTCAACGCGATCCTCGACGTGCCCGGCCGGTTCGACGCCCGCGGGATGGGCGACGGCGGCGCCCCCGGATGCCCGGCGGCGACCTACTGCGTGCAGAACGCCGCCCCCTATCCGCGGGCATTGGCGGTCACCGACGCCCTCGCCCAGTCCCCGAACACCGCGTTCGTGAAACTTCTCCAGGCCACCGGGGTGGATGCGACGGTCGACATGGCGGTGCGCCTCGGCATGCGGTCCTACACCGAACCGGGCACCTCCGGGTTCGGAGACCAGAGCCTGGCCGACATGCAGAAGGACCAGAATCTGGGGTCGTTCACCCTTGGCCCGGTGTGGATCAATCCGCTCGAACTGTCGAATGTCGCCGCGACCCTGGCCTCGCACGGCAAATGGTGCCCACCGACTCCGATCGACTCCATCGTCGACCGCGAGGGCCGGCCGGTACCCCTCACCCAGCAAGCCTGCGAGCAGGTCATCGATCCCGGCCTGGCCGACACCCTGTCCAACGCGCTCAGCAAGGACGACCTGCCCGGTGGCACGGCGTCGGCCGCGGCCGCGGCCGCCGGGTGGAAGCTGCCGATGTCCGGCAAGACCGGGACCACCGAATCGCACATG
>NZ_JBFUGT010000448.1:0-4108 GCF_056402775.1 Rhodococcus sp. P3_B8 | reverse complement strand
GACGTGTACTACCCGGCGTTGATCTCATCGAAGACGGTCGTGATCACCGAGGGCATCGCCGAGGTACGCCCGCACAGTATCGTCGCGGGCGACGGGGCTGAGCGGGCGGTGGACGCGATCATCTACGCCACCGGATTCCACGTCACCGACGGCTTCGACAATGTCGACCTCACCGGGGTCGAGGGCCGACGCCTCGCCGACGAATGGGAGGAACACGGGATCCGCACCCACCTCGGTATCACCGTCGCGGGTTACCCCAACGCGTTCTTCCTCTTCGGCCCCAACACCGGGCTCGGTCACAATTCGGTGGTCTTCATGATCGAGTCGCAGATTCGTTATGCACTGGAGTTGATGGATCTCGTCGACCGGCGCGGCGCCGATTCCGCGGCCGTCCGGCCCGCCGTGCAGAGCCGCTTCAACACCGACATCCAACGGAAACTGGCAAAGGGCGTGTGGTCCACCGGCGGGTGCGTGAGCTGGTACCTGGACTCGCACGGCGTCAACCGCACTATCTGGCCGGGTTCGACCGTGCGCTACTGGCGACGGACGCGGTCGGTCGAACCGGCGGACTTCGAGTTCACACCCGGCTGAACGGCGGGGGCGTCACTCCGTCGACGAGATGGCTTCCCCAGAGGTCCATCCCGGTGATCCGGGCGGTGGCCGTGCCATCCGGGCCCGTGATCTGCAGCTCGGTGCCCGCGGACAGGTCGGCATCGGCGCCGAGGACGTCGGTCAGGGTGCGTACGCGGCCGTGCCAGACGTACCGACCGCTGATGGGTTCGAAGTTTCCCGCCAACTGGACCTGCACGGTCACGGCAGGACGGTCGCCGACGACGACGTCGGCGGGGCCGCGGTAGCCCTCTTCTTCTTCCTCGTGTTCGTTCACACAGGCGAGTTTACCTGTAACTGATAGTTACACAAGAAACGTTCGGCGCTAGTCGGCCTCGGCCGCAGGCGGGCGCAGCGGGTGCGGGATCGCATTGAATCGCGCGGGCGAGCCGTTGACGGCGGCGATACCGGTGACGCCACCCCAGGTCATCATCGTCAGGTAGTTGATCAGATCCTCGACCGACATGGACCGGTTGGAGATCCACCAGTGCGTCGCCAGCTGCACACCGCCGACGATTCCGTACGCCCAGGGGACGGCGCCGCCGGAGTCCATCTCCATCTGCCGCAGCCGCTCGCCGAGAACCGTGGAGAGCACCTCCGCGATCATCCGTTCCGAGTCCGCGACCGTTTCGCGGCCCGGGCCGGAGCCGTTCGCCATGATGTACAGGTAGACGTCGGGATCCGACGCCACCGTCTCGACGTACGCCGTGATGGTGGCGCGGGTCAGCTCGAAGTCGTCGAGGTCGCCGCCGATGGCCTCGTAGATCCGCGGGGCGAGTGTGGTCTCCACGTAACGCGCCATGGTCGCGTTCGTCAGATCGCTCTTGTCCGCGAAATAGCGGTACAGCACCGTCTTGGAGACACCGATCTCGGATGCGATCTCGTCCATGCCGATGTCGCGTCCACGCAAGCGAATGGCGGCGATCGTTCCGTCGACGAGTTCTTCTCGGCGCGCGATCTTGTGCTCACGCCAGCGGCGCTTGCGCCCATCGGGCTTTGCCGCCTTGTCCAGCTTCGTCATCGACTCGGTCACCTGCTCAGGATCCTTCACGTCGTCGTTCGCCACTGAGTCTCTTCACATCCGTTTCGTGTCGCGATCTCCTGTCAGCTTAGTGCTCCGGTCTTGTCGCACGGCACAACGCCGTCTGTGCGGGCGCGCGTCCAGCGGCTGGGTTGCCGCCTTCCCGCCGTCCTTGGGCACAATGGCGTCTGTGGATCAACTGAGCCTTTCCGCCTTCGACGACGACGCGAAGCGTCGCGATCTCCGCAAGATGAAGGCTGTCGCGACGGGCTTTCTCGTGTTCGCCACCGTGGTGTACCTCGTGTGCAGGTGGCAGGAATCGCGGGGCGCGGGGGCGTGGGTCGGCTACGTGCGGGCCGCGTCCGAGGCAGGCATGGTCGGTGCGCTGGCCGACTGGTTCGCGGTGACGGCCCTGTTCCGGCATCCGCTCGGATTGCCGATCCCGCACACCGCGATCATCAAGCGCAAGAAGGACCAGCTGGGGGCGAGCCTCGGCAACTTCGTCGGCCAGAACTTCCTCGCCCCCGAGGTGGTGTCCGCCAAGGTGGAGGCCGCGGAGATCCCGCTGCGGCTGGGCAGGTGGATGGCGCAGCCCAAGCACGCCGCGCGTGTCGCTGCCGAGACGGCCACCATCCTGCGCGGCTTCGTCGAGATCCTGCGCGACGAGGACGTGCAGCAGATCATCGACAGCACCCTGGTGCGCAGGCTGGCCGAGCCCCAGTGGGGGCCGCCGATCGGGCGCGTACTCGGCGAACTCCTGCGCGAGAACCGGCAGTTGCCGATCCTGGATCTGCTCGCCGAGCGGGCGCACCAGTGGGCGCTCGGGAGTCAGGAGACCATCGACCGGATCGTCAGCCGCGATTCGCCCGCCTGGTCGCCCAAGTTCGTCGACGCCATGCTCGGCGAGAAGATCCACCGGGAGCTCGTCGAATTCACCTGGAAGGTGCGATCCAACCCGGAGCACGAGGTGCGGCAGGCGGCCAACCGCTTCCTCGTCGACTTCGCCGACGACCTGCAGAACGACCCCGCGACCATGGAGAAGGCCGAGAAGATCAAGGCCGAGATCATGGGGCGCGAGGAGGTGACCGGTCTCGCTGCGGCTACGTGGACGGTCGCCAAGCGCCTGATCATGGAATCCGTCGACGACCCGAACAGCACGCTGCGCACGAAGGTCGCGGAGAACGTCGTGCGATTCGGTGAGCGGCTGCGCGACGACCACGAGCTGAGGGCCAAGGTCGACGGGTGGGTGCTCGCCGGCACGCGCTACGTCGTCGTCCACTACACCGACGAGATCACCGCGATCATCTCCGACACCGTCGAGCGCTGGGACGCCGAGGAGGCGTCCAAGAAGATCGAACTGCAGGTGGGACGGGATCTCCAGTTCATCCGCATCAACGGCACCGTGGTCGGGTCGATCGCGGGGCTGCTGATCTACACGTTCTCGACGTTGCTGTTCGGCTGACATCGGCCTCGGCGGAGGGTCCGCTAGCTGGGTGCTAACAGAGTGCTTGCAATTGCTAGCACCCTGCTTTAGGCTTGGTTCTGCCCAGCAACACGGAGGACTGATGGCAAGCGATGATCGCGACGCAGCCGGTGCAGGAGATCTGGCAGCTCGCGTAGTCAGCAACGCCGCTCACGACATCGGAGGTTTCATTCGTGCCCAGCGCGAAGCGGCCCAGGTGTCGATGCGGCAGCTGGCGCAGCTGGCCGGTGTCAGTAATCCGTATCTGAGTCAGATCGAACGTGGGTTGCGCAAGCCCTCGGCCGAGGTGCTTGGGCAGATAGCCAAGGGTCTCCGGGTGTCGTCGGAGGTCCTGTACGTCCAGGCGGGTTACCTCGAGCAGCGGCCACACGGTCCCCTCCGYGACGCTCTGCTCGCGGATACGGCCATTACCGAGCGGCAGAAGCAAGTGCTGCTCGAGATCTACGAGTCGTTCTGTCGTGAGAACGAATCGGCGGAAGCGGCCGAATCCCGGACGTCCGAGCTTCGGACAGAAGAACACCAGCGTTCTGATTCCCAGACGCCGGAACCAGAACCCCCCACCGTTGAACAGGAGAAAGCCGATGACTGACCAGAAGACCATCGACAGCGTCAAGACCTCGCTGTACGCGGCCGTAGGCGCCGGCGACGTCGTCGTGCAGGCCGTGGCCGACGTCGTCGCCCAGGTCCGCTCGCGCGCCGAGTCCACCCAGGGCGACGTCGAGGAGCGTGTCGGCGGCGCCAAGGAGCGCATCGCCGGACTCCAGGAAGAGGTCACCGAGGGTGTCGAGAACCTTCGCGACCGCCTCGCCGGACTGCCGTCCGAGCTGCCCGAGGAGCTTGCCGAGCTGCGTGAGAAGTTCACCGCCGACGAGCTGCGCAAGGTCGCCGAGGCCTACCTGAAGGTCGCCTCCGACCTGTACACGTCGCTCGCCGAGCGCGGCGAGGACACCGTCGAGCGCATCCGCAAGCAGCCGGTCGTCGAGGAGGGCATCGGC
>NZ_JBFUGT010000447.1:0-4117 GCF_056402775.1 Rhodococcus sp. P3_B8 | reverse complement strand
GGTATTCGCTCACCGGCCGAGACGTGCCAGCCGTTCGCCCGGTGTCGTCGCACCCCAGACGCCGTGCTGTTGGCCGGTGTGGAGGGCATACTCGAGGCATTCCTCCACCACCGCGCAGCCGCGGCAGAACTCCTTGGCGAGATCTTCCCGCTCGGAGCGAGCGTTCCTGCGTTCGGCGTCCGCCGGGAAGAAGATCTCCGCGTCCGCTTCATGGCAACGCGCAGACAATCGCCACTGCCACAACTCGGTGTCGTGAGGATGCAGTGTCATCACCGGTGTCGACATCTTTCGACTACCCCCTTCGCTCTCGGTCGCCCCGAATTACAGCCCATTCGGCAACACACGAGAAGAATTCGAATCTCCAGGATTTCGGGGTGAACGCGCCGCGCCGTTCTTGTTGAGCCACTGAAGATCTGATCGGCGTGACGCGAATCCTGTTGTTCGACGACTGCTCTTGCGATGCTGACCGGGTGACACCCGGGCGGCCTCGAAAGGCAGACGCATGACCATCCTCGATCCCCCGACAGTCGACGCCGCGAGCCTCGGAGTCTACGACTCGATCACCGACGCCATCGGCAACACACCCCTCGTCCGGTTGAACCGGGTAACCGGAAGTATCTCCGCGACGGTGTATGCCAAGCTCGAGTTCCTCAACCCCGGCGGAAGTGTGAAGGATCGCGTCGCCCTGGCCATGATCCACGCGGCCGAGGAATCCGGGGAACTACTGCCCGGAGGCACCGTCGTGGAGGGCACGTCGGGCAATACCGGAGTCGGGCTGACGTTGGTCGCCGCCGCTCGGGGATACCGTTCCGTAGTCGTGGTCCCCGACAAGTCGAGCGTCGAGAAGATCGCGTTGCTGCGGGCGCACGGGGCGCAGGTGCATGTGACACCGGGCGGCAGGCCCAGCCACCATCGCGAGTTCGTGCGCAACGTGGCCACTCGTCTCGCGGCGGAGATCCCCGGCGGCTGGCTCGCCGGCCAGTACGACAACCCGGCCAATCCCCACGCGCACCGCACCACGACAGGTCCGGAGATCTGGCGTCAGACCCAGGGCCGAGTCACTCATCTCGTCGCCGGTGTCGGAACCGGTGGGACCATCACGGGGACGGGCGAGTTCCTGACGAAGGTCTCCGGCGGGGCCGTGCAGATCATCGGCGCGGATCCTGATACCTCCGTATACGGTGGGGGAGACGGACGGGCCTGGTACATCGAATCCGTGGGCCATTTTCTGCACCCGCAGACCGAGCACGACGAGTGGCCGGATTCCTATCACCCGGACCTCGTCGACCGACTCGAGCAGATCCCGGACATCGAGGCGCTCACGGTGCTGCACCGCCTCGCCCGGGAGGAAGGACTCCTCGTCGGAGGTTCCGCCGGTACCGCGGTGGCCGCCGCCCTGCGGGTCGCGCGGACCCTCGGTCCGGACGACGTCGTGGTCGTGATCGTCCCGGACTCGGGCCGGGCCTACCTGTCGAAGTACTTCGACAACGAGTGGCTGGGACGGCTGGGCTTCCCGCTCTACCACGCAGCGACCGGACCCGTTGTCGGTGACGCACTGGGCGGCCGGGGGAGCGCACCCCGGGCCGTGCCGTCCACCGCGACCGTTGCGGAGGCGCGTGACGTGCTCGCGGACACCCCGGCCCTGCCCGTCGTGCTGGCACGCCCGGTCACCGGTCCGGTCGTGGTCGCGGAGATCCAGGGGTCCGTCAGTGCCGCGGCGCTGTCACACGCTCCGGAAGACGACCCGATCGGTGTGCACGTCGATCAGCCGTTGCCCGTCGTGGGAGTCACCGAGGAGTTGTCGGTGGCAATGCGACGAATCGGGGGGCACCGGGGGCCGGTCGTCGTGTCCGAGAACGGGCGAGCCGTGGCGTTGGTGGACGCTGACGTCGTCCTGACCTCGCCTGTCGCGTGAAGTGCGGTGATTCGTCATCCTTGATCGAACACCTTCTCGAAGCAATTCGAGAAGGGCAAGATCTCGTATGGGGAGAAGATCGGAATCCGTGAGTAGCCGCTCTTCTCGTACAACCTGACCGCATCGGGTTGCCGGTCGCCCGTCTGGAGAATCAGGCGTGGGCGCCCCGCCTTCCTGGCGGCATCCTCGACCGCGCTCAACAACGCTGTCGACACCCCGGTTCCGCGATGTTCCACTGTGACGAACATCCGTTTCAACTCCAGGTCGTCGTCGTTCCACCTGAGCGCGGCGTGACCGACCGCTTCTCGAGTGTCGGTTGCCCCCGCGGCGGTGTACACCACCACTGTGAGGAAAACGGACGTCGAGTCAACCGCATTGGTGGCGGCGCGGTCTGCAGTCGATACTCGGTCGGAGTATCGCGGCCCCACTTCGCGGGCCATGGCCTCTCGCAATGCCTCCGCGTCGGGGTCGAACCAAGACACCGCGGTTACGTGAAGGTGCGAGAGTGCTAATTCAGAGGTCATTCACATTCTCCGTCGATGAAAATGCAGTTTCGGTAGATGCTTCCCGGTCTTCATCCGGGATTCGAGGGTTGAAATCACCTTGACGCCAACGGTGTCCAGAAATCTCTGTTCGCTACCGATGAAAGTGCAAGGTGGTTCGACATTTCCGATCTGGAGGAATCTATGTCCAGTTGTGTCKAACTGTCGCACGTCAGGCCCTGTTTCTCATCGTGGAGGACGCGGGCATGGACGTTCAACGGTGACAACCGGGGTTAGTATCGCGATGTCCGGATGCTGGTCACGTCGTCCAGTCGGGTGATGAGTCGTCCCTCGGGGGCGGAAGTAGGGGATGGACGCAATCGCGGCGGCGCACACGGCCGTCAGTCCGGACGCGCTCTCCGCCCAATCGTTGGAGACGGCACGATTCGCCGATCTCAGCCGGCCGATCATCGACGTCGAACAGGAATCACCACCTCATGAGTCTCGAATTCCTCTGGTACATCCCGAATCAGGTCACCCCGGGACACCGCGGCGACGCCGTCACGGTTGACCACAACAGTCTGGACACCCTCACGAGCCAGGCGAAGGCCCTCGAGGACCACGGCTGGAAAGGGGCCTTGATCGGCACCGGCTGGGGTAGACCGGACACACTCACCGTCGCCGCCGCCCTTGCAGCCARGACGGCGACATTCGAGCCGCTCATCGCGATCCGGCCCGGCTACTGGCGACCGGCTCACTTCGCCTCCGCCGTCGCTACTCTCGACCATCTGACCGGCGGCCGGGTCCGGATCAACATCGTGTCCGGGAAGGACAACCTCGGAGCCTACGGTGAACACGAGAGCGACCAGGCCCACCGTTACACTCGCACCAAGGAGTTCCTCCAGCTCGTCCGCAAGCTGTGGTTGGAGCAGAACGTCACCTACCGGGGTGAGCACTTCCAGGTCACCGATTCCACAGTGCTGCCCCGGATCTCACCACGCGGAGATCGACTCCACCCGAAGCTCTACTTCGGTGGCGCGTCCGATGCCGCCGAGCGTGTTGCGGCGACCGAGGCCGACGTTCAGCTCTTCTGGGGTGAGCCGCTCGCGGGTGTGCAGGAGCGGATCGAACGGTTGCGGTCACTGAGCGAGGAACTCGGCCGAGCGCATGCGCCGCTCGAGTTCGGCCTGCGGATCACCACCTTCGTCCGGGACACGACCGAGCAGGCCTGGGCCGAGGCAGAGGAGAAGGTAGCGGAGATGGCGAAGAATCAGGTTGCGCCGCCGCAGAACCCGCATCGCCAAACCGCCGTGGGACAGCAGCGACTCCTCGCCCTGGCTACCCGTGGCGACGTGCTCGACGACAACCTGTACACCGCACCCGGGAAGTTCGGTGGCGGCGGYGCCGGCACCACGTGGCTCGTCGGCTCCCCGGAGGACGTCGCGAAGTCGCTGCGCAAGTACCAGGACCTCGGCATCACCCACTTCGTACTCTCGGACACCCCGTATCTGCCGGAAATCGAGCGTCAGGGCAACCAGCTGCTGCCGCTGCTGCGGGAATGAGCGGGGGAGCGCTACCTGCGCTTCCCCGCAACAGGTTTGCGCACACGGTGACAGTCACCCGCCCGCGCAGTCGGGCACGAGCGGGTGACTGGTTGTCAGAGTCTGAGTCCGGTTCCGTGCACGCCGTGTTCCTCGATGAGCGCGAGTTCTTCGTCGGT
>NZ_JBFUGT010000446.1:0-4134 GCF_056402775.1 Rhodococcus sp. P3_B8 | reverse complement strand
CTACGCTCCGCGGTCCTCGCACCCGCACGGCGGATGCGAGGAGAGAGGAGACTGAGGGCGTGGCTGACGACAAAATTGCGCTGGTTGTGGTGGATGCTGCGAACGTCGTCGGCTCGCGACCTGACGGTTGGTGGCGTGATCGTGCCGGTGCGGCTCGACGATTGCTCGCCAAGCTCGGCACCCTCGAACAGCGCCTGGACCAGCCCGTCGAGGTGGTGGTCGTCCTCGAGGGCGCGGCGAAGGCCGCGGTCACCGGTGAGACCAACCCGGAATTCGAGGGCCTGCACGTGGTATCGGCGGTCGGTTCGGGCGACGACGCGATCGTCGACGTGGTGGCCGCAGCCGCCGAGGAGGACGGCGACCGGCCGATCACCGTCGTCACCGCAGACCGAGAACTCCGCGACCGAGTCGAGGCACTCGGGGCCAGAACAATCGGTCCGCGCTGGCTCCTGGACCACATCGACTCCTGACGGTCTTACCACTCAGCGGCGGTGCGGCGACCGCTTTCCGTCGGGGGTGGCCACGAGGTCGAGGATGCGGCCACGGACCTTCCTCCGCACCAACCCCCACCGCCCGTGATCGGCCAGGGCGGCACGAGCCGCGTTGTATCCACACATACCGTGGACACCGCCGCCCGGATGGGTGGCCGAGCTGGCCAGATACAGCCGGTCGATGGACGTGTAGGGCCCGGACGAACCCGGGGTCGGGCGGAAGACGAGCTGCTGGTACAGCTGGGCGGTGCCGCCGTTGACGGCGCCGCCGTGCAGGTTCGCATTGCTCGCCTCGAGGTCACTTGGACGCTGCACATTGCGCCCCACCACGCGCTCGGCAAATCCCGGCGCGTGCGATTCGAGCATCGCGTCCACTCGGTGCCCCAGCAACTCGGCCGATTCGTCGTCCGTGATTCCCCGCGGCAGATGCGTGTAGGCCCAGGCGCTTTCGGTTCCCTCGGGCGAGCGGCTGGGATCGGACGTCGTCATCTGACCGAACAGCAGGAACGGGTGGGTCGGGATCACCCCTGTGGTCAGGTCGGCCATCCACCGGACCAGTCCGTTGTCGTCGGCGCCCAGATGCACGGTTCCGGCGGATTCGAGGCTCCGCGACCGCCACGGAATCTTGCGGTCCAGAGCGTAGTTCACCTTGACGACGGGGGTATCCCATTCGAACTTCTCGAGGTCTGCACGGACGCCCGCAGGGACAGCGGAGGAATCCAGCAGCCGTCCGTAGAGTGCGGGCGCGGAGACATCGGCGAGCACCGCGCGCCTGACCAGATAGCGGTCGCCGCCCGCGGTCCGAACCTCTGTCGCCACTCCCCCGGTTGCCTCGATCGACGTCACCTCCTCGCCGCACCGAATTTCCGCGCCGTTCCGTCTCGCTCGTTCCGCCATCGCGGCGGAGAGGGCGCCGGCCCCACCGACCGGGACGACGTACCCGTCGTCCTGCGCGAGCATGGTCAGGAGATATCCCATGACTCCGCTCCCCGGTGCGTCGACCGGGGTGTCGGCGTGCATTGCGTTGCCCAGCAACAACACCCGGGCCGATTCTCCGTCGAACAGCTCGTGCGTCATCCGGCGTGCGGGCAGCATGAGGAAACGCAGGAGCCGGAGAGCTTCCGCGGTGCCGAGCTGCGACAACAGTCGCCGTGGTCCCCGTACAGGCGGAAACGGGCTGAACAGGGTGTCGAGGAACGGTTCCTTCACGTCCTTCCACTGCTCGAAGAGGCGGAGCCACGCCTGTCCGTCCCCCGGTTGCCTGCGCTCGAGGTCGGCCGCGGTGTCTGCCGGATCCCGGTGGATCAGCGGGGCGTCGTCGTCGTGCGGGTGCCTGGGGTGCCCGACCGCGGCGGGCGCCTGGCTCCATCGCAGACCGACACCTTCGAGGTCGAGGTGCCGGATCGCCGGTGAGACCGCTGCCAGGGGATAGAACGCACTGAACAGGTCGGTGCGGAAACCCGGGAAGAGTTCGGCCGACCTGACGGCGCCACCCGGCTCGGGTTGTTGTTCGAGGAGGACGACGTCCCAGCCGGCCTCCGCCAGGGTGGCCGTTGCGGCGAGACCGTTGGGTCCGGCCCCGATGACGACAGCGTCGACAGTCCGCACTGTCACGGCGTCAGGGTTTCGTGTTTCGCTCGGCGAGGAACGAGAGCCGGCGTAGACACTCCAGATTTCGCGGGAGGACCGCGAGGTCTTGCGCCGTCTGCGGAACCCACTTCAACGGAACGGAGGCTGCGGCCTCGGACATCCGGAGGTGGCAGCCGGATCCACGCGGCTCGAGTCGCAGTCGCACGACAGCTTTCGTAGGCGTCACCTGGGCGAGCAGCCGAAGTTCACGGTCCTCTTCGGCGAAGAGGACCTCGGTGGAGTCGTCGATCAACGCGGGCCAGGCGCCGACGGAATGGTGCAGACGGCTCCCGACGGCGGGCCATTCGGCGGAGACGGCACGCATGCGTGACGCTCCGACCACCCAGGACGGGTACAGCCACCCGTTGGCGAGAACGGACCACACGTCCGAAGCCGACGCCGACGTGTCGTGTTGTGCCTCGATGACGACCACTCCCTCGAATGAGTACTTGACGGACTCTCCGCGCTTACCCACGTTCATCGCATCGAAAACTGTGGTTTGCTCGAGCCTATGTCTGAGGAATCCGCGCCCACCACCCGAGCAGCGCTGTTCGACGTCGACGGCACCATGGTCGACTCCAATTACCTGCACGTCCGAGCGTGGCAGCGGGCGTTCCGGGAGGTCGGGCACGATGTGGACGCGTGGCGGGTGCATCGTGCGATCGGACTGGATTCTTCGCTTCTCCTGCAATCGCTTCTCGGTGACGATGCGGACGAGCTCGGGGACCGCGCGAAGGATCTCCACACGACGTATTACCTCGGCGCGCGGGACAGCATGCGGCCGCTGTCCGGGGCACGGGAACTGATCCGGGAATTGCACGGGCGCGGTGTGCAGGTCGTCCTTGCCACTTCCGCCCCGGAGGAGGAGCTGGATGTGCTGCGGGAGATCTTGTCGGTCGACTCGTACATCGCTCACACCACGTCGTCCGAGGACGTGGACCATGCCAAGCCGGATCCTGGGGTGGTCCGTGCGGCGATGGACCGAGCGTCCTCGTCGCCCGACACTGCGGTGATGGTGGGCGACGCTGTGTGGGACGGCAAGGCGGCGTCCCGGGCCGGTGTCTCGTTCGTCGGTCTCCTCAGCGGGGGTATTTCCCGCGCCGAGTTGACGGAGGCCGGCGCGGCGGCGGTGTTCGAGGACGCACAGGACCTACTGGACAACCTCGAGTCCAGTCCGCTGGCGAAGCTGCTGGTGTCCTAGGCTCCGCGCGACGACCACGCCTGCGCGATCTCGGGATACGCGTCGGCGATCTCGTCGACACGCTCGTCGGTCGCGGTGTCTATCTCGGCTCGGTGGCGCTGCGCTGTGACCAACGGACCCTCCGATCCCCCGGATTCGGAACCACCGGCAGGCGCGTCCGCCTCCCATTCGTGGATCACCTCGTCGAGGCGCAGTGCGACGAATTGCTTCTTGCTCTCAGCCATCATCTGTTCCTTTCGTTGCGTTCGCAGGCGGCGTGCTTTCAGTGCTGCGCTCCTACGCCCTCCCCGGCCGCGAACCGCGATTCCGAATCGGTGACCAGTCCGATCGACACAAGGGGGCGGGGGAAGAGCAGATCGGTGAGGTAGGCGAGAGCGACCGCCCAGCGATTGGCCGCGTTCGGCATGGCGTACAGGTGGTAGGCGCGCGTGACCACCTTCGCGAGGAACCCCGACAGCTGGATGCCGAGAGGATTCGCGACGGCGAACCCCGGGCCGAGATCCACGACGAGACCCATGTCGCGGTGGCTGTACGGTTTCGGGTCGCCGACGCCCAGGCTGGCCGCGACGTTGCTGGCCAGGGCCTGCCCTTGCCGGACGGCATGCTGGGCGGTGGGTGGGGTGATCGACCCGCTGTTCTTCGGATCGGGAACAGCTGCGGCGTCGCCGCCCGCGAACACGTCGGGATGCCCGTCCACCGAGAGGTCGGGGCGCACCGTCAACCTCCCCTTCTCGGTGGGTAATCCGAGCGTGTCGATGAGGGGGCTGGCGGTCACTCCCGTCACCCAGGCGACGGTGCGGGTGGGGATCACGG
>NZ_JBFUGT010000445.1:0-4152 GCF_056402775.1 Rhodococcus sp. P3_B8 | reverse complement strand
GTCGCCGGGCCCCGCTTCGGGTCGCGATCAGTCGTCGATCGCGCCCGGAGCAGTCTTCGACACCTGCATGAGGAATTCGACGTTGCTCTTGCTCTTCTTGAGGCGGTCGATCAGCAGATCGATGGCCTGGTGCGAGTCGAGACCCGAGAGCACGCGCCGGAGCTTGTGCAGCACCGCGGCCTCGTCCGGGCTGAGCAGCAGCTCGTCCTTACGCGTACCCGAGGGGTTCACGTCCACAGCCGGGAACACACGACGTTCCGCGATCTTGCGGTCGAGCTTCAGCTCGGCGTTACCGGTGCCCTTGAACTCCTCGAAGATCACGGTGTCGCCGGTGGAACCGGTCTCGACCATGGCCGTCGCGATGATCGTGAGCGAACCGCCGTTCTCGATGTTGCGCGCAGCACCGAGGAAACGCTTGGGCGGGTACAGCGCGGTCGAGTCGACACCACCGGAGAGGATGCGTCCCGAGGCCGGCGACGAGTTGTTGTACGCACGGCCGAGGCGGGTGATCGAGTCGAGGAGGACGACGACGTCCTTACCCGCCTCCACCAGGCGCTTCGCACGCTCGATGGCCAGCTCGGCGACCGAGGTGTGGTCTCCCGGCGGACGGTCGAAGGTCGAGGAGATGACCTCGCCCTTCACCGAACGCTGCATGTCGGTGACCTCTTCGGGACGCTCGTCGACCAGCACGACCATGAGGTAGCACTCGGGGTTGTTGGTCGCGATCGCGTTCGCGATGGCCTGCAGAACGCTGGTCTTACCGGCCTTCGGCGGGCTCACGATCAGCGCACGCTGTCCCTTGCCGATCGGCATCACCAGGTCGATGACACGGGTCGTCAAGATGTTCGGCGTCGTCTCCAGACGCAGCCGCTGATTCGGGTACAGCGGGGTGAGCTTGCCGAACTCGGGGCGCTTCTTGGCGGCTTCCACGTCGCCACCGTTGACGGTGTCGATGCGGACCAGCGGGTTGAACTTCTGGCGCTGGTTGCCCTGTTCGCCCTCGCGTCCGACCCGGACTGCGCCGGTGATGGCGTCGCCGCGGCGGAGACCGTTCTTGCGGATCAGGTTCATCGACACGTAGACGTCGTTCGGTCCGGCCAGGTAGCCGGAGGTCCGCACGAACGCGTAGTTGTCGAGGACGTCCAGGATGCCGGCGACCGGCTGCAGGACGTCGTCCTCGCGGATCTCGGTCTCGCGGGCGTCGCCGCCGCCGCCTTCGCCGCGGTCGCGTCCACGACGACGTTCGCGGAAGCGACGTCCGCGGCGTCCGCGACCGCCTTCCTCGTCGTCGCCCGGGCGGTTGTCGTTGGTGCGCGGGCCGTTGCTGCCCTGGCTGCGGTCGCCACGGTCACCGCGGTTGTCGCGATCGCCCCGGTCACCGCGTTCGCCGCGGTCACCACGTTCGCCGCGGTCACCACGGGTGTCGCCACGATCACCGCGGTCGCCGGCCCGCTCACGTCGGCTGCGGTCGCCGCCCTGTTCGCCGGAGCCGTCCTGCTTGGCCGGCTTCTCGGCGGAATCCTGACGGTCGTCGGCCTGCTTGCGCTCAGCCTGCTGCGTGTCGGTGGCAGTAGCCGAGGCGGTGTCCTGAGCGTTGCCGCCCTGGTCACCCTGCTCGGGTGCGCCTGCCCGACGCGCGGATCCGCGGCGCTGACGCCCGCGACGGCCGCCCTCGGCGGTGTCGGTGTCGGCGGCTGCGCTGTCGCCCGTCGCGGGTTCGGTCTTGGGCTCGGCGGCCTTCTCGGTGGTCTCCACCTGGGGAGTCACCTCGAGTTCGGTCTGAGCGGACTGTTCGCGCTTCGCGCGGGTCGCCCGGGTCCGGGGAGCGGCTTCGGTCGCGGCAGCGGCCGGGGCGGAAGAACCGCCCTGACGCTCCTTGATCGCGGCGATCAGGTCGCCCTTGCGCATCCCCGAGATGCCCTTGATGCCCAGCTCACCTGCGAGAGTGCGGAGCTCGGTGAGCACCATTCCGGACAGCCCGGCACCCCGGCGCGCCTCGGCGCGCTTGGTGGAGGCCGTCACTGCACCGGTGCCGGGTGCGGTCGATGACGCCTGTGAAGAGTCGCCTGCCTGCGCGCCAACGGTATCCACCGAGGAGGCGCGCACAGGAGCGGCGATGAGGTCCGTATCGGTCACGGAGGTCCTTTCCTTCCCTCACTCGCGCTGCGCAGAGTCGAGGGTTCGTCCCGTAATTCGGTTTCGAATACCGAATTCGGATGTGCCGTACGTAGTTGCATGTGAAGAACTGCCGGCTTGCCCGCCATCACATCACCTTTGAAACAGGCGCGTACTCGCAATCCCTACACGACAGATAGTGCGGAGGATCGTGCCAGGAGCCGTCAACCCCGATTGACCTGGAGTAATTGCCCTGGTGAAGCACCGGCGTCTGATGCGCACGATGTACGGACATTGCCCAGGATAGCTGTGAACGACCGTAGGGGCAAGGAGACGCCCCTACGGCGTGTCAGCTGGTCCGGACGCCGTCCGCCACGTCCAGTTCGAGAACCTGCAACCCCTCGGCCTCGGCCTGCGCCCGAAGATCCACGGGGAAAGGATCCGTGGTCAATGCGAGGACGGTCGGTCCGGCTCCCGAGACGGTGGCGGCGATACCCGCCTTCCGGAGGACGGCGATCCATCGCGTCGTGAGCGGAAGGGCCGGAGCGCGCTGCGTCTGATGCAGTCGGTCCTCGGTGGCCGCCATCAGAAGGTCGGGACGCTCTGTGAGCGCCACCACAGCGAGGGCGCCGCGGCTGACGTTGAATGCCGCGTCCCGGTGGGGAACCGTCTCGGGCAACAGACCCCGCGTGTGGGCGGTCGACGAGCGCTCCCCCGGCACCAGCGCGACGACGCGGATCGCGGGATGGACCTTCAGCGCGACGGCCGAGTAGATGTCGGTGGCCGCGGGCGCGCCGTCGGTCTGCTCGCCCGCGCAGCTCCACGACACCACGGCGCCGCCGAGCACGCTGGCCGATGCGTTGTCGGGATGCCCTTCGAATTCGGACGACAGCTGGACGAGCTGATCGAGCGACAGCCCGAGTTCGGGGTCGAGCTTGATCGCCAGGCCGTTGGCGGCCGCCAGTCCCCCGACGACGGCGGAGGCCGATGAACCCAGCCCCCGAGAATGGGGTATCGCGTTGCGGCACACCACATCCAGGCCGTCGGCCCACACGCCCGCCGCTTCCAGGCCACGTTCGATGGCCCGGACCACGAGATGGGACGGACCCCACGGCACGTCGTCGGCACCCTCGCCCTCGACCCGGATCTTCAGCCCCGAACCCGTGGTGGTCACGGTGATCTCGTCGTACAGCCCGAGCGCGATGCCCAGCGTGTCGAAGCCCGGGCCGAGGTTGGCGCTCGACGCAGGCACGCGGGCGGTCACGGTGAGGCCCGTGGGGAGGGTCTGTGTCATGGCAGCGGTGTGGTCCTGCGGCGTGGTGGGCGTGGGCGCCACCACTACGCCAGCTCGAGGGCCGACGCGACAGCGACAGGATCGACCGGGATCGGTTGAACCTCAGGCATACCCGCCAGCGCCGTGTCGGGGTCCTTGAGGCCGTTACCGGTGACCGTGCACACGACGGTCAGGCCCGAGTCCAGCCAGCCCTCCTTGCGGGCGGCGAGCAGACCCGCGACGCTCGCGGCCGAGGCGGGCTCGACGAACACCCCTTCGGTCCTGGCGATCAGCCGGTACGCCTCGAGGATCTCGTCGTCGGTCGCGGCCCGGAAGGCGCCGTGCGACTCTTCCTTGGCGGTGACCGCACCGTTCCAGGACGCGGGCGAGCCGATGCGGATCGCGGTGGCGATCGTCTCCGGGTCCTTCACCGGTGCGCCGTGGACGAGCGGTGCGGCACCGGCGGCCTGGACGCCGAGCATGCGGGGCTTCACGCTGGTGAGTCCGTCCGCGTAGTACTCGGAGTACCCGCGCCAGTACGCGGTGATGTTGCCCGCGTTGCCGACCGGGAGCGCGTGCACGTCGGGGGCCTTGCCCAGGGCGTCACAGATCTCGAATGCCGCGGTCTTCTGGCCCTCGATACGGACCGGGTTGACCGAGTTCACGAGCCCGATCGTGGGGAATTCCGCGGTGGTCTTGCGGGCCAGTTCGAGGCAGTCGTCGAAGTTGCCCTGCACCTGGATGATCCGCGCGCCGTGCATGAC
>NZ_JBFUGT010000444.1:0-4159 GCF_056402775.1 Rhodococcus sp. P3_B8 | reverse complement strand
CGTCCCGACTGGGTGGTAGAGGGTGTGGGCGTTCTCCTGCAGTGCCCGGGCGAGAATCTCGTCGAGTGGCGTGCTCGGCGTGACCGCCGGGCGAATCATGTTGCCGAGCCGCGACTTCAGCGCCGGAGCCGATGCGAGGGCGTCGCACATGCGTAGTCCTTCGAGCATCGCCCGTCGGTCGACTCCGCCGCTGTCGCTGAGGTAGCGGGGATCGATGATCGGCTTGGCGAGGGGATCGGCCGACCGAAGCGAGATCTCGCCTCGACTCTCGGGCTTCACGAGGATGGCGCCGATCACCGCGGCGTGACCGGTCGCCGGGATGAGGCCCTCGTCGAAGAACGGCGCCGGCCCGAAGATCATCTCGAGGTCGGGCAGTGCCAGATCGTCCCGACTGCGCGTGAATCCGTACGCCTCGCCCACATTCGACGTGAGCATGCCGCGGCGACGGGTCAGGTAGTTGAGAAGCTCGGGGATCTTCTCGGCGGTGAACAGCGAGTCCGAGTCGACGCTGTAGCCGAGGAACGACACCAGATGGTCGAGCAGATTCTTCCCGACCTCCGGCAGGTGCTGCTGCACCGCGATTCCGTGCTCGCGCAGCTGTGCCTCGTCGCCGATGCCCGACAGCATGAGGAGCTGCGGGGAGTTGATCGCCCCGCCGGCGAGGATCACTTCCTTCGCGGCGCGGATGGTGCGTCGCACCCCGTCCTTCTCGTACTCGACGCCGACGGCCGCGGAGCCCTCGAACAGAACCCGGGTGGCTTGGGCGCCGGTGAGGACGGTCAGATTCTTCCGTTTCAGCGCCGGCCGGAGGTAGGCGTCGGCTGTGCTCCACCGCGCGCCCCGCTTCTGCGTGACCATGGTCTGTGAGAAGCCCTCGGGCCGAGTGGTGTTCGCCCGTTCGACGGGATAGCCGGTCTCCTCGGCGGCCGCGAGGAACGACCCGGTGAGGGCGCGGGGGCTCCGCTGGTGCGAGACGACGATCGGTCCGCCGGTTCCGCTGTCGGCGTCCGACGCGTCCTGCACGTTCTCGATGCGGCGGAAGTACTTGACCACTTCCTTGAACGACCAGGAGTCGTCGCTGAGTTCGGCCCACTCGTCGTAGTCGGCGGCGAACCCGCGCACCCACATCATCGCGTTCATCGACGACGAGCCGCCGAGCATCTTGCCGCGCGGCCAGTAGATCGTCCGCCCGCCGAGCCCGGGTTGCGGCTCGGTCAGGTAGTCCCAATCCAACTCACTGCGAAACAGTTTCGAGAATGCGGCGGGGATGTGCGCGAACTTGTCCTTGTCCTCACCGCCGGCCTCGAGGACCACGACCTCGCTGCCGGAGTCGGCGCTGAGCCGGTCGGCCAGCACGGCACCTGCCGAACCCGACCCCACGATCACGTAGTCGGCCACAGACAGTTCCTGATTCATCGTTCATCTCCACTTCGACGGGGGTGAGGGATCGAGGACACGCAGCCCTCATCCACGCAGCGCGGACGCGAAGATCGCCGGCAGCCGGGTCCATGAGGGTGCACCGGCAAATCCTGTCAGCAATCGGCCCGTCGTGGCGGCGGTTCGGTTGGTGACGAACCACGGGGGCTTGGGCGAGATGGACATCTCACGGTTCAGGATCGACCGCGGCGACGGACGGAACGGGCCCCGGACGACGGTGCGCTCCGGCCGGTCGATGAGGAGTGCGTTGTGCACCACGCCGATGCCGCTCTGGACGTCGTCGAGGGTGTGGCCGGGGAAGGCTCCCCAGGTCGCGGTGGCGGTGAGGTAGCCGACGCCGGTCCACGCGTTCACGGCGATGGTCCCGTAGCGGAGGCTCTCGAGCAGTGAGTCGAACTCCGCGCCCAGCTCGCGGATGGTCTGCGGGGCAGCGACGATGTTGACGCCCAGTGTGCCGATGAAATCCTCGTTCACGAGGTCGGCGGCGTGTGCCGCGAACTCGGCGCCCCCGTGGGGTAGGTCGATCACGCCGAGCACCGGAGCGAAGTACTCGGTCTGCAAGAGCGGTGCGTAGGCGCCGGGCTCGAGATCGGTGACCAGGACGCGTCCGCCGTTCTCACCCAGGCGTGCGGCGGTGGGGAACGACGCGGTGGCGCCGGCGACCCGGGAGTCGCTGCCGGGGTAGTACGCGGCGCGGTCCGGTGCCGTGTCGAGGGCCTCTTTCAGGGCGGCCACGAACTCGTCGCGCTGCTTCCACTCGGACGACACGACCACGGCCTGCGCCGCGACGCAGTTGTAGCCGCCGTTGTGGAGCCGTTGCGTCGCGATGTGTTCGGCCTGGAACTTGATGTCGGCGCGGCTCCACTCACCGGGCAGCACGATGGTGGGGGACACACCGCCGAGTTCGCTGGAGATGGCCTTGGCGAGGATGGGGTCGTTCGCAGCCTTGCGCCGCGCACCCTCCTCGCCGGTGCCGAACACGATCGCGTCGTGGGTGAGTGCGCTGCCCGTCATGTGCACGTGGTCGACGAGGTCGTGGTGCACCAGATACGTCCCGACCTCCGCACCGCCGGTCAGCAACCGGACCGCGCCGATCGAGATGAGCGGCTCCAGGACCCGCGTCAGCACGGGCAGCAGCCGGTCGGTGATGGGGTTGAGCTTGAGTGCGACGACGCGATTGTGCGCGATCAGTTCGTACAGGGTGTCGAGCGGGGCGATCGAGGTGATGTTGCCGGCGCCCAGAACCACGCCGATGCCCTGAGTCCGCGACGGGTCGCGCTGGGCGAGGCCGGCGTCGCGCTGTGCCGTCGCACGATCGATTCCCGGTTGCAGCCACACGTCCGCGCTGAATCCGCTGAGCAGCAGCTTGTCGAAGATGTTCAGGGGCAGCGCCTTGACAGTGGTGCGGCCGCCGGGGGCGGTGCCGAACGTGGCGCCGTCCAGCGGGCTGGCCCCGGATTCGAGTTTCGCCAGGCTCGCGGACAGCGCCGCGGTGCCGGTGGCCAGCGGGTACGGTCCGGACATCCATTCCTCGCCGACCAGCGGCGACCTCGGGTCCAGCCCCTTGATCGCGACCGCGGCGTCCACCCAGTCGGCGGCGTGCTGCACGGTGAGGTCGTGCACCTTGTCGAGGAGTTCCCTGCGATCGGCGAGGGAGAGGTCGGCCCAGGTCTTCTCGCCCTCGGCGAGGTCGGCGAGGGCGGCGTCGACCTCCGGATGTGGGGAGGCCGCGCCGGGGGTGGTGGAGGTGGCCTCGGGTTCTGAAGTGCTCACTGTGGACAGCTCCGCTCGAGTCGAGTACATGAAGGACCGCGCCGCAGAAACGAAAAACTACTGTGGCGTAGAACACTGATTCTCGTCCCAGTTCCGGGCGTCGCGCCATAGGCAGCGGCTGTCAATGTGACCATGCGGGCTATGCCGTCGCACAAAAAGGGTATGGCGCGGACCACGTCCGGTGGATAGTCTTGCCGGATGACTGTCAGCTCGGATGTCGCGCCGTCGCCCACCGATCTTCTCGGATCGATGCTGGAGTCCGTGGACCAGCTGTCCGAGCAACTCGTCTCGCGCATCCTGTCGGCCGAGCACGGTTACGTGGAGGCGACCCTCCTCACTCCCGAGCAGTTGTACGCGGCGTGCGTCGACAATCTGACGGCGATGCTGGGCAACCTCGCGGGCAGTGCGCCGATCCGGCTCGAGGCGGCGCGCGCGGCGGGACAGTTGAAGGCCGAACAGGGTGTGCCCCTCGCGGCGCTACTCCACGCGTTCCGGCTCGGCGGCCGCCTGATCTGGGACGAACTGATGGACCGCTCGGAGGGCCGCGCCACCAACGCGCTGCTCGACATGGCCGCCCAGGTGTGGGCGCTCGTCGACGTCTATTCGGACAGCGCCGCGGAGGCATATCGGGAGACCGCCGACCTGCGCGCCCGCGAGGACGCCGAGTCGCGGGGCCGGCTGATCAGAACCCTGTTCGGTGACCACGCCGCCAACCCGGCCGGTGCCGCCGACGCGCTCCGCACGTTCCGGATCCCGGAGAACAGCACGTTCCTCGTCGTGTCCGTGGAAGCGGCGGCGTCCCCGTCCGCCGCGGACGTCGTGCAGTCGGACCTTCGCGGTGTGGGTGTCGACTCGGTGTGGGACACGGAGGTCGACGGCCGGATCGGACTGCTATGGGCCGCCACCGCCGACGTACTCGATTCCGCGTTGGACCTCCTCGGCCGCAGTG
>NZ_JBFUGT010000443.1:0-4160 GCF_056402775.1 Rhodococcus sp. P3_B8 | reverse complement strand
GGATCGCCCACCGCCTGCCGCGCACGAGTCGGAGCGAGGCCTCGATGACGAGGTCGATGGTCCCGTTCGTCTTGGCTATGGCGAACAGCAGCGTGATGCCGCCGACGATGATGAACGTGCTGCCGGGGAAGGCGTCGATGATGTCCTCGACCGGGATCCCGGACACCCAGCCGCCGATGACGAACGCTCCGGCGAACGCGAGGATGCCCATGTTGATCGGGGTGAGGGTCGCCACTGTGAAGATCGCGATCAGAGCGACGATGGAGATTGTGTAGACCATGGTCGGCCTTTCGAGGTGAGTTCGCAGATCACACTGCGGTGAGGGGCCGAGCTTGGGCCAGAGCGTGTTTCACGGTGTCGACGGCGAGGCCGAGGGCCTGCTGATCGATACCCGTGTCGATGTCGTGCGCGTGCAGGTGCGCGACCAGTTCCTCGGTGGCGAGGTTGCCGTGGGCGCCGGGCGCGAACGGGCAGCCACCGTACCCGCCGATGGCGCTGTCGAAGTGCGTGATGCCGAGCTGCCGGTGCGCGGCGATCACGGTGCCCAGGGCCTGACCGTGCGCGTTGTGGAGGTGCAGGCTCAGTTCGATGTCGGGGAGGGCGTCGCGTACCGCCCCGGCCGATGCGAGCACCTGCTCGGTGGTGGCCGTCCCCAGCGTGTCGGCCAGCCCGAGCCGGCGCACACCCATTGCGGCCATCGCGCTGGCCACCCGTACCAGTGTGGCGGGGGCGATGATGCCCTCGAACGGACAGACGAACGCGGTCGACACACCTCCGAGGAAACTCCGGTCCGGGTACTTCTGCAATGCCTCGGCAAGTCCGTGCAGCGCCTCGTCCGGGTTCCGGCCCGTGTTCGCCGTGCTGTGCCCGGCACTGGCGGACGTCACGACCTGGATCTCGTCGATGCCGGTCGCGATCGCACGGTGCACCCCGCGGGGGTTGAGTGCCAGAGCGCTGTACGTGACCGACGGGTCGGTGCGGGGCAGCCGGGCGATGACGTCGTCGGCGTCCGCCATCTGCGGGACACGCGTGGGTGAGACGAACGATGCCGCTTCGATGTGCTTCACACCGGCGGCGACGAGGGCGTCCGCGACGGCGATCTTGTGGTCGGTGGAGACGACGACATCCTCGTCCTGCAGTCCGTCTCGCAGCACGACATCCGTTATGGTGACTGACATTTCACTTTCCTCCGGTTCAGATGACGTTGCGGGCGCGGTAGTCGTCGAGCTGATCACCCGACAGATTCAGCAATCCGCCGAGGATCTCGTCGGTGTGCTCACCCAGCTCGGGGCCGGCCCAGCGGATCTGCGTGGGTTCGCCGTCGAGCTGCGGGACCACTCCGGGGAAGCGCACCTCTTCGGGTTCCCCGTCGACGGACACCTTCAGGCTCTGCAGCATGCCGCGGGCGTTGTAGTGCTCGTCGTCGGCGATCTGCACGGCGTCGTACACCTCGCCCACGGGCACACCGGCGGCACCGAGTTCGGCGACGACGTCGCGGGGGCGACGCACCGACGTCCACGACGAGATGGCCTCGTCGAGTTCGGCTTCCCGACGGAATCGCTGATCACCGTCGGCGAGCTCGGGATCGTCGGCCAGATCGCCGCGCCCCACGGCCTGCATCAACCGGCCGAACACGCCACTCGAGTTGCCGGCGATGATGACGGATCCACCGTCGCATGGATAGACGCCGCTGGGCACCACGCCGGGCAGGTTGCCCGCGGTCCGTTCTCGGACCATGCCGTACGCGTCGTAGTCGGGGACGAGGGATTCCATCGCCATGAACACCGATTCGTAGAGGGCCACGTCCGCGACGCGCGGGGTCGAGTGATCGCCCTGCCTTGCCTTGGCCAGCAACATCATCAGGGCGCCGATCGCGCCGTGCAGTCCGGCGAGCGTGTCGGCGATGGGGGCGGCCGCCCGGACCGATTGACGGTCCGGATAGCCGGTGACGTGCCGCAGTCCACCGAAGGCCTCGGCGACGCCGCCGAAGCCGGTGCGCTCCCGGTACGGGCCCGTCTGCCCGTAGCCGGAGATCCGGACCAGCACGATGTCGGGGTTGGCGGCCGTCAGCTGGTCGGGCCCGATTCCCCACCGCTCGAGCGTCCCGGGACGGAAGTTCTCGATGACGACATTCGACTTCGCGGCGAGGTCGAGAATGATCGCGCGGCCCTCGTCGGTCCGGAGGTCGAGGGTGACGGACCGCTTGTTGCGCGCGATCGTGCGGAACATCATCGACGTCGCGCCGCGGCGGCGACGCCAGCCCCGCAGTTCGTCGCCGACGCCCGGTCGCTCGATCTTGACGACCTCGGCGCCGAAGTCGGCGAAGATGCGGCTCGCCATGGGGGCTGCGATGAAGTTGCCGAGTTCCAGCACACGGATGCCGTGCAGTGGGCCGTTCTCTGGGACCTGCATGTGAGAGTTCTCCCTCGTCGATCTGTACTGGATGACGACTGGGTTCCTACCTGCTGATTCTCATTATTTGGCAGTTAGATTCCCGTTTGATAAGAATGACGGTAGTGGTAGCAGTCACAATTGGCAATGCCCGGAGTCCGCGCCACACGACAATGGACGTCGGGACGCTGCGAAATGCAGCAGGAATTTGCTGCTCGACAGGAGGAGAACACGGTGAGAGAACCACACGTCGTTGCGATCGATGGACGTTCGCCGCGCGCGGAGAAGACCACGTGGGTCGCGCCGACCGCCGCGGTGATCGGCGCCGCAACACTCGGCGCGGAGACCAGCGTCTGGTACGGCGCGGTGCTGCGTGCCGATTGCGATTCCATCACCCTCGGCGAGGGCAGCAACATTCAGGACGGTGTGGCCGTTCACGTCGACCCGGGCTTCCCCGTCGTCGTCGGCCGGGACGTCAGTGTGGGGCACAACGCCGTCCTGCACGGCTGCACCGTGGGAGACGGCGCCCTCGTGGGCATGGGGGCCACCGTCCTCAACGGAGCGGTGATCGGCGAGCAGTCGCTGGTCGCGGCCGGCGCGCTGGTACTCGAGGGCACGCGAATTCCGCCGCGCTCACTCGTCGCCGGCGTGCCCGCGAAGGTGCGTCGCGAACTGACCGACGACGAGGTGGCCCACAACGCCGCCAACGCCGCGGTCTACCGTCAACTGGCGCAGCAACATCGGTCGGCGGACGTCACCACGTTCGACATCGCCTGAGCGACTCAGTCGCCCGGGACGGATTTCTCGATCTGCCGCGCGGCAGCGACGACCGCGCGGCCCATCGACGCACCCAGGTTCTTACCCATCCGCCCCTCGGGACCCGACACGCAGACGGCGGCCACGATCTCGCCGTGCCTGCGGACCGGCGCACTGATGGACGCGGATCCCGGTGTCCGTTCCGAAACCGACACCCACCAACCCGATTTCACGGCTTCGGGGTCGGCCTCCCAGTCTCCGGACAGCACGTGGCCGCTCGACCCCTGCGGTAGCGGGACCAACGTTCCGACGGGCAGTGCCACCCGCAGTTCGTGCTGGGAATCGACGCTCGCGGCGCAGAGACGGGACTCGCCCCGGCGAACCCACAACTGCGCGGATTCCCCTGTCGTTTCACTCAATTCCCGCAGCGCCGGGATCGCGAGGTCGCTCAACGCCGTGGTGACGAATCGCTGCCCCAGATAGAAACGGCCTTCCTGATCCTTGCGCAGGAGGCCGTGCTTGACCATGTCGGTCGCCAGCCGGTACGTGGTCGAGAGGGACAGGTCGAGTTCACGGGCGAGGTCGCTCGCGCCCATCGGGCTCGACTCGACGACGTCGAGGATCGCCACCGCACGGGCGAGCACTCCGACGCCGATCTCACTCCGCGCAACCATCGCAGTCCATTTCTATTGCCCCATTGAAGTATTCAGATTGTATAGGAAAGCCGGTGCGCGACCGCCCGCATCCGTCGATGCGGCTAGTTGTCCGGGTGTCGGTTGACGACCGGATCGGGGCCCGGTTACCTCTGTGTCAGGCATTCGCCACTCCCCCGGTGCGCAGTCGCACGCACATCCCCGGTATCCGAAAACCCTTGCAAGGAAAGGCACCATCATGACGATCGAGCAGACTCTCACCGACAAGGAACGCCTGGCAGGTCTCGACCTCGGCCAGCTCGAGCAACTGGTCGGGCTCGTCGAGTACGACGGCACCCGCGACCCGTTCCCGGTCAGCGG
>NZ_JBFUGT010000442.1:0-4202 GCF_056402775.1 Rhodococcus sp. P3_B8 | reverse complement strand
GACGAGGCCACCATGGCGCAGGAGCAGGCGATGGTCGATGCCGGTCACCATGCCGGTGGTGTCGACGACGTCGAGGGCATCGTCCCGCAGATGAAGGCGACGCCGGGGATGCCGTTCCGGCAGGCTGTCGCCCGCCGGCAGGAACGTGTCCGGCACATCATGCACACCCTGCCGGAGAATGCCCAGATCGCCATCCAGGAAAGCCTCGACGAGACTTCCGGCGGAAACGGCGGCGGCGGCTACGACTACGCATACAGCCAGGAAGACACTCAGGTCATCCCCGCATACCGGGGCGAAGGATACGAAAACACCACTCACGGGCAAGGGTAGGCATATCGGATGGGGGTTACCCGCAGCTCGGTCTTGCGGCCGGTCAACGGTGCGCTGACACAGGCCGGAAACATCGTCGAGCTCTTTGTCGACGTTGCACGAAACACGTTCAAGCGGCCGTTCCAGTTCCGCGAGTTCATCGAACAGGCCTGGTTCATCGCCAGCGTCACGATCCTGCCGACGGCGATGGTCGCGATTCCGTTCGGCGCAGTGGTGTCACTGCAGACCGGATCGCTCATCAAGCAGCTCGGTGCAGAGTCGTTCACGGGAGCGGCCAGCGTGCTCGCCGTCATCCAGCAGGGTTCCCCGCTGGTGACGGCACTACTGGTGGCCGGGGCTGCGGGCTCGGCCGTCACGGCGGATCTCGGTGCGCGGACGATCCGCGAAGAGATCGACGCCATGGAAGTTCTCGGTATCAACCCGATTCAGCGACTCGTCGTGCCTCGGGTGCTTGCCATGGTTCTCGTCGCGATCCTGCTGAACGGCCTCGTGTCCGTGGTCGGTATCGCCGGCGGGTACTTCTTCAACGTCATCCTCCAAGGGGGTAATCCCGGTGCGTACCTGGCATCGTTCTCGGCCTTCGCCCAGCTTCCCGACATCTGGGTCGGCGAGCTCAAGGCGGCCGTCTTCGGTGTCATCGCCGGTGTCATCGCCGCGTACAAGGGGCTCCATCCGAAGGGTGGACCCAAGGGCGTCGGTGACGCGGTGAACCAGTCGGTGGTGATCACGTTCCTGCTGCTGTTCTTCGCGAACCTGATCCTGACCATGGTGTACCTCCAGATCGTTCCGGCGAAGGGATCGTGACCCCATGACAATCGCCAAGGGACGTGGTGACCGGACTCTGATGGCGGCACGCCGAGTCGGTCGTGCGCCGCTCAACGTGCTCGACCGGGCCGGCGAGCAGATGTCGTTCTACGCCAGGGCAATCGCCTGGTCGCCCCACACTCTCGTGCACTACCGCAAGGAAGTGCTCCGGCTGCTCGCCGAGGTCACGTTCGGCAGCGGCGCGCTCGCCGTCATCGGCGGCACCATCGGCGTCATCGCGATGATGTCCGGCTTCACCGGCGTCGTCGTCGGACTGCAGGGATTCGCCGCGCTCGAACAGCTGGGCAGCTCGGTGCTCACCGGCTTCCTGTCGGCCTACGTCAACACCCGTGAGATCGCGCCGATCGTTGCGGCACTCGCGCTCTCGGCCACCGTCGGTTGTGGTTTCACCGCGCAGCTCGGCGCCATGCGGATCTCGGAGGAGATCGACGCGCTGGAGGTCATGGCGGTGCCGAGTGTGCCGTTCCTCGTCACCACCCGCATGATCGCGGGATTCGTCGCTGTCATCCCGCTGTACATCGTCGGTCTGCTCGCGGCCTACCTCGCGTCCCGCATCATCAGTACCGTGTTCAACGGCCAGTCGACCGGCTCGTACGACCACTACTTCAATTTGTTCCTGCCACCGCAGGACGTCCTCTATTCGTTCGCGAAAGTGCTGATCTTCGCGTTCGTGCTGATCCTGATCCATTGCTACTACGGCTATCACGCCTCCGGTGGTCCCGCCGGTGTCGGTGTGGCCGTGGGTCGGGCGGTCCGCACCGCGATCGTCACCATCGCCGTTCTCGACTTCTTCCTGAGCCTCGCCATCTGGGGCACGACGACCACAGTGAGGGTGGCCGGATGAGCAACACGACATCTGTTGTGGGTCGACGGGTGCTGGGGCTGGTGTTCTTCCTTGTCCTCGCGTTGTTCCTGGTCTTCACCATCGGCATGTTCAACAAGACGTTCACCAAGGTCGTCAAGATCGACCTCCTCACCGATACCGCCGGAAATGCCCTGCCGCCCAACGCTGACGTGAAGGTCCGTGGCCTCATCGTCGGCGAGGTGCGCTCGGCATCCTCCCAGGAGGGCGAGGTCACCCTGGCTCTCGCGATCCAGCCCGACAAGGCGCAGCTGATTCCGTCCAACACGACGGCGCGGTTGCTGCCCAAGACGCTGTTCGGTGAGCGCTATGTGTCGCTGATCGTTCCCGAGGGCGACACCGCTCCGCCGATCCAGGCCGGCGACACGCTGCGTCAGGACAAGAGCGGCAACGCCGTCGAGGTCGGCGAGGTTCTCGACGGTCTGCTGCCGCTGCTGCAGGCGATTCCGCCGCAGGACCTGGCGAATACGCTCGGCGCGCTGTCCCAGGGACTGAGCGGCCGCGGCGCCGAACTCGGCCTGACGCTCGACCGTCTCGAGGAGATCTTCGGCGGGCTGAACACTGAACTTCCTGCCATCCAGGAGGATCTGCGCGGTCTGGCAGATTTCTCGCAGACGTACTCCGAGGCGGCACCCGACCTGGTCAACGCCCTCGACAACCTGCGTACCACCGGAAATACCGTGGTGGAGAAGCAGGGCGAGATCTCCACGTTGCTTGCGTCGCTGACCGGAACCGCGTCCAGCACCGCGGATCTCCTGCAGACCAACGCCGAATCGATCGTCAGTATCGCCGCCGATTCGCGTGAGGCACTGCAGATCCTCGGCCGTTACTCGCCGAGCTTCGGCTGCACGTTCGCCGGCTTCGCCAAGTCCGCTCCCGTCGCCCGTGAACTGCTGGCACCGGACGATCCGTACCCGGGCGTGCGTGCCAGCGTGCAGTTCGTCAATCCGAAGGGTCGCTACGTGCCCAACCAGGATGAGCCGCGGCTGCTCGACAACCGCGGACCGGCTTGCTATGACAACGTCACCGCTCCGGGTGGAAAGTTCCCGCAGTACCCGGGTGGGTCGTCCTACAACGACGGTGCCTACCAGGTGCCCTCGCGGAATCCCGGCCCGTCGACCATCGACTTCCTCCCGGCGCCCGCCGGCGTCCCCGATCAGGTCCCGGGCTACGGAGCCGAGGTCACACCCGCGAGTTACGCGGGTTCGAAGATGGAGCAGGACACGTTGGACGTCGTCTACGGCGAGGCCGGGGGCATGGCGCCGGAGGACGTGCCGAGTTGGACGACACTCGTCGGCGCGCCGACCATGAGGGGGACAGAGGTGAGCTTCAAGTGAGGGGCCTGGCCGCACCATTGGTCAAGCTGATCGTGTTCGCCGTGGTCACCATCCTCGCGACCGGTCTGCTGGCCGCCACCATCGCCAACCTCGGTGGCGGCGGTGGCACCAAGTTCAACGCGATCTTCTCGGACGTCACCTCGCTCAACRAGGGCGACGAGGTCCGCATCGCCGGTGTGCGCGTGGGCCAGGTCGAGAAGATCGCGATCCACGACGACCGCGAGGCAGAGGTCCAGTTCACGGTGTCGGAACGGGACTGGCTGCCCGCCAGCACCACCGCGACCATCCGCTTCCGGAACCTTGTGGGGCAGCGCTACATCGCGCTCGAACAGGGCGAGGGGCAGCAGGGAATGAAGATGAGCGGCGGCGACACCATTCCGATGGAGCGGACGAAGCCTGCCGTCAACCTCACCACGCTGTTCGACGGGTTCCGTCCGCTGTTCCAGACCCTCAGCGCCGACGACGTGAACAAGTTGTCGTACCAGATCATCCAGGTGTTCCAGGGTGAGTCGGGAACCATCACGGAACTCGTCAAGAACACGGCAAGCCTCACCAACACGGTCGCCGACAAGGATCGGGTGATCGGTGCGGTGATCAACAACCTCAACGACGTGCTGGCCACGGTGAATCAGCGTGACGATCAACTCGATTCGCTGATCGTCAACACCCAGCAACTCGTCACGGGCCTGGCGAACGAGCGGGGAACTGTCGGTTCTGCGGTGACGTCCCTCGCGGGACTCACCGACGCGACCGCCGACCTGCTCGAACCCACCCGACCGTCCATCCAGGAATCCATCACGTCGCTGAACACGCTGGCGACGACGTTGAACCGTAACTCCGACACGGTC
>NZ_JBFUGT010000441.1:0-4217 GCF_056402775.1 Rhodococcus sp. P3_B8 | reverse complement strand
GCTCAGAGAAGTACCCGTCGGAGAAGACGTCCGTATCCTCGAGTTCCGCTTTCAAATCCAGCTTGGCGTGGGCGAGGAGGGTCGCCAGTTCCGGCGAGCTCAGCCCGAGGCCTGCCTCCGACAGTTCGGCGAAACCCTCGGGGTTCGGAAGCGCCTCCAGGTCGCAGTCCAGACCGCGCTTGTCGACCAGGTCGTTCACCATCCTCGCGTGCACGTCCACCATCCGGTGGGCGCTCGACCGGGCGTCGCCGAGTACCCGGTTCTGCGCACGGTTGTTGGCGAGCACGAGTTCGGACACGTCGTCGGTGAGCGCCCCGAGCAGGTCCGAGCGCCGCACCGGGTCCAGCCGCCGGTCGACGGGCAGCGAGTCGAGCAGGATCTTGATGTTCACCTCGTGGTCGGAGCAGTCCACTCCGGCCGAGTTGTCCAGTGCATCCGTGTTGACGAGCCCACCCGTCCGGGCGAACTCGATGCGGGCGAGCGGCGTCATGCCCAGGTTGCCGCCCTCGGCGACAGCGCGTGCACGCAGCCGGCGTGCATCGATCCGGACGGTGTCGTTCGCTTTGTCGCCCGCGTCCGTGTGCGACTCCGACGAGGCCTTGACGTACGTCCCGACGCCGCCGTTGAACAGGAGATCCACCGGGGCGGCGAGGATGGCGCGGATCATCTCCGGCGGCGTCAGCGTCGTCACCGATGGAGCGAGACCGAGCGCCGTCCGTATCTGGCTGCTCACCGGAATCGATTTGCTCTCACGCGACCAGACGCCGCCGCCTTCACTGATGAGGGTCCGGTCGTAGTCGGCCCACGACGATCGCGGCAGCTCGAACAGCCGGCGGCGTTCCTGCCAGGCCTGCTCCCGGCGGGGAGTGGGGTCGACGAAGATGTGGCGGTGGTCGAACGCGGCGACCAGCCCGATGCCGGCACTCGCCAGCATGGCGTTCCCGAAGACGTCGCCGCTCATGTCGCCGATCCCCGTCACCGTGAAACTGTCACGGTCGACATCGATTCCGAGTTCGGCCAGATGCCGGGTGACGCTCACCCACGCACCCTTCGCGGTGATGCCCATCTTCTTGTGGTCGTAGCCGACCGAACCGCCGGACGCGAAGGCGTCACCGAGCCAGAAGTCGTACGTCCGGGCCACGTCGTTGGCGGCGTCGGAGAACGTGGCAGTGCCCTTGTCCGCCGCCACCACGAGGTAGGGGTCGTCGCCGTCCCGGCAGACGACCCGGTCAGGATGTACCGATTCGGCTGTGCCCAAATGGTTGTCGGTGACGTCGAGCAGCCCGGAGATGAACTGGCGGTAGCAGTCCTGGCCGGTGGACGACGGGTTGCGCACGACGAATCCGCCCTTGGCGCCTGCGGGCACGATGACGGCGTTCTTCACTGCCTGCGCCTTGACGAGTCCGAGGATCTCGGTGCGGTAGTCGTCGAGGCGGTCGGACCAGCGGAGCCCGCCGCGCGCGACGGGTCCGTATCGCAGGTGCACGCCCTCCATGTCCGGTGAATACACGAAGACCTCGTAGAACGGCCTCGGCCGCGGAAGTTCGTCGATCTCGCCGGAGCGGAACTTCAGCGACAACTGAGGACGAGCGGGGCCGAGCGCTCCGTCCCGATAGAAGTTGGTGCGGGTCGTCGCCGCGACGAGGCCCGAGTAGGCGCGCAGGATACGGTCGGCGTCGAGGCCTTCCACCTCTGCGAGCAGCGATTCGACCCGGCGCGCACACTGTTCGACCTCGTCGTCGCGAGACGTGCCGCCACCGGGACGGGATGGATCGAAATGCGCGTGGAACAGCGCGACGAGTGCGGACGCGAACTCGGGACGCGACAGCAGGACCGCCTCGATCCGGCCCTGGTCGTAGGGCAGAGCACTCTGTCGCAGGAAGCGTGCGTACGCGCGCAGGAGCACGACCTCCCGCCAGTCCAGGCCGGCAGCGAGCACCAGCACGTTGAACCGATCCGCCTCCGCGCAACCCGACCACATCGCGCGAAACGTCTCCAGGACGGCCTCGGGTTCGACGGATCCCGACGCCACCGCGGACGTGACGAGCGGTCCCGCGGACACCCGGAAGTCGTAGAGCCGGCACACCAGTCCGTCGGCGCGGCGGAACACCGACGTCCGCTGACCCTCGACCTCGAGGTCGAGGCTCCCGAGAAGCCGCAGCACCCGTTCGAGCGACACGGTCGAGCCTCCGCTGTAGAGCGTGACCCGCAGTTGCCGGTTCTCGTTCGGTCCGACGGTGTGGACGTGCAGGTCGAATGCGTCGGTGGTCAAGCGGTCGAGGATGGCGACGTCGGGAACTGGCGGCCGATCCCGTTCTTCGACATAGCCTTCCGGCAGGGACAGTGCGAGCGTGGACGTGGTCGAGCTCATAGATTCTCTCCGTTGAGATCCGGGCGCCGTGTGTTGTCGTGGAAACGAGAAAGATCCGTCCCGCGGGCGCCATTGACCGCGGGACGGATCGAGTGTCAGGACACGGATGTGTGGCAGACGGGTGTCAGGAGTTGCGGTGTGCGTCCGCGATGTCGAGAACCGTGTCGAGGATCGCGAGTCCTTCGCGGGCCTCGGCCTCGGTGACGGTGCACGGCGGCACAGCGTGAACGCGATTGAAGTTGGCGAACGGCAGCAATCCTCCGGCCTTGCACGCCGCAATCACCTCGTTCATCGCCGGACTGGAGGCCCCGTACGGAGCGAGCGGTTCCTTCGTGGCACGGTCGGCGACGAGTTCGATCGCCCAGAACACGCCGAGTCCGCGGACTTCACCGATCGACGGGTGCCGGCCTGCGAGGCCACGCAGTCCGGGACCGAGGATCTCGCTGCCGATCCGGGCCGCGTTCTCGACGATCCGCTCGTCCTCCATCGCGTTGATCGTCGCGACGGCGGCTGCGGTGGCGAGCGGGTGCCCCGAGTAGGTGAGTCCGCCGGGGTACGGCCGGTTGGCGAACGTCGCCGCGATCTTCTCGCTGATCGCGACACCACCGAGCGGGACGTAGCCGGAGTTGACCCCCTTCGCGAACGTGATCAGGTCGGGGACGACACCGAAATGGTCGATCGCGAACCACTTTCCGGTCCGGCCGAACCCGGACATCACCTCGTCGGCGATGAACACGATGCCGTAGCGGTCGCAGATCTCGCGCACACCTGCCATGTAACCGGGCGGGGGCACCATGATTCCCGCGGTCCCGGGAACCGATTCGAGCACGATCGCTGCGATCGAGTTCGGCCCCTCGAGGCGGATCAGCTGGTCGAGGTGCTCGAGCGCGCGCTCGGTTTCCTGCTGCTCGTTCTCCGAGTGGAACTGCGACCGGTACCGGAACGGTCCGTGGAAGTGGACGACTCCGCTGTTGCCGTAGTCGTTGGGCCACCGGCGCGGGTCGCCGGTGAGGTTGATCGCGGTGTCCGTGCCCCCGTGGTACGAGCGGTACCGCGACAGCACCTTGTAACGGCCGGTGTGCAACCGAGCCATCCGCACAGCGTGCTCGTTGGCGTCGGCGCCGCCGTTGGTGAAGAACACCTTGTTCAGGTCACCCGGGGTCCGCTCGGCGATCAGCCGGGCGGCCTCGGAGCGGGCGTCGTTCACGTACTGCGGTGCGATGGTGCACAGCTTCGCGGCCTGGTCCTGGATGGCGGCAACGACTTTGGGGTGCTGGTGCCCGATGTTCATGTTGACGAGCTGGGACGAGAAGTCGAGCATGCGGTTCCCGGCACCGTCCCACACATACGAACCCTCGGACGCGAGGATCGTCATCGGGGTGATCTGCTCCTGCGCGGACCACGAGTGGAACACGTGCGCCCGGTCGAGGGCATACGCGCGCTCCCCTTCGACACGGGCCGCGTCGAGGGACTGACCGGTAGGCAAAAGTTCCTGGGAGACTGTCGTCGTCATGACCGTAGGTCCTTTCCGGCTCAGTGGTTCTGGGGGAAGCCGAGGTTGATGCCGCCGTGGCTGGGGTCGAGCCAGCGGGTGGTGACGACCTTGCCGCGGGTGAAGAAGTGSACGCCTTCGGTGCCGTGGGCGTGGGTGTCGCCGAASAGGGAGTTCTTCCAGCCCCCGAAGGAGTAGTACGCCATGGGGACGGGGATGGGGACGTTGATGCCGACCATGCCGACCTCGACCTCGTTCTGGAACCGYCGGGCGGCGCCGCCGTCGTTGGTGAAGATGGCGGTGCCGTTGCCGAACTGGCTCGAGTTCACCAGTTCCAGGGCCTCGTCGTAGGAG
>NZ_JBFUGT010000440.1:0-4230 GCF_056402775.1 Rhodococcus sp. P3_B8 | reverse complement strand
GAGCCGGGGCTGCCGGCTTCGGGCCGGGACGGGGACCGCCCGGCTTCGCTGCGGTCGCCGGGGCGCTCGGCGCGGGTGCGCCGGGCTTGGCAGCCGGACGGGCTGCGGAATCGGCGGACTTCGCCGACGGGAAGGATTCCCGCAGACGCCTGGCGACGGGCGCCTCCACCGTGGAGGACGCCGACTTCACGAACTCGCCCTGCTCCTTGAGCGTTGCGAGTAGTTCTTTACTTGTGACACCGAGTTCTTTAGCCAACTCGTGCACGCGGGCCTTGCCTGCCACTGCTCTCCTCACTGATGAGGTCGAGCAGGAGGCTCCCCTGAGAGGGGCCCGCACGACCTCGGGTTATCTCCGATGGACGATCATCGCTGGTGCTTCACGGTGTGCTCATGAGTGCTTGTGCCTGTTCTGTTCGAGAGGTACTGCTCTGGGTGGGTGCCCTGCTCGTACCCAGTGGTCGACTTCTGACGTGTCGACACTTCCGGACACTCGCAGTGCTCTGCCGAATGCTCGGCGTCGTTCCGCGAGACTCAGGCAAGCCTCGACGGGGTGCAGCCACGCACCTCGACCGGGAAGCCWGCGCCTCGGGTCCGGGGCGAGAACATGACCTTGCGGCCCGCTCTCACTAACCACAACCCTGAGCAGATCGACAGCCAGCGCGCGCTCCCTACATCCTATGCATGTTCGGACCGGTGAACCGGTAGGAACGCGCGCAGAATCGGGATGCTCATGCTGAACCATTGACCACTCTACCGCCGACTCGCCCCGATCTCCGCATTCCCGGCTCAACGACTGGTCGCGGCGGGTCCGCCTGCCGACTCGGGGGCGGGTGCGGCGTCACTGCGGATGTCGATTCGCCACCCGGTCAAGCGCGCAGCAAGACGGGCATTTTGCCCTTCCTTGCCGATGGCGAGGGACAGCTGGAAGTCGGGGACGACGACACGCGCRGCCCGCGCCTCGGGGTCCACGACAGTGACGGAGACCACTTTCGACGGCGAGAGCGCGTTGCCGACGAACCGGGCCGGGTCTTCGTCGAAGTCGATGATGTCGATCTTCTCGCCGGCCAGTTCGCTCATCACGTTGCGCACCCGCTGGCCCATCGGCCCGATGCACGCGCCCTTGGCGTTCAATCCCTGCACCCGCGACTGGACGGCGATCTTCGACCGGTGCCCGGCCTCCCGGGCGACGGCGATGATCTCGACCGAACCGTCCGCGATTTCCGGAACCTCTAGCGCGAACAGCTTGCGGACGAGGTTCGGGTGGGTGCGCGACAGCGTGATCTGAGGTCCGCGCTGCCCACGGGCCACACCGACGACGTAGCACTTGAGCCGCTCGCCGTGCTCGTAGTTCTCGCCGGGCACCTGCTCGGCGGGCGGGATCAGGCCCTCGGCGCCGCTGGCCTCGCTGCCGATCCGCACGACGACCATGCCGCGGGAGTTCGCGCGGGTGTCGCGCTGGATCACGCCGCCGACGATCTCACCCTCGTGGGTGGAGTACTCACCGAAGCTCCGCTCGTGCTCGGCGTCCCGCAGCCGCTGGAGGATGACCTGGCGGGCGGTGGTCGCGGCGATCCGGCCGAAACCTTCCGGGGTGTCGTCCCATTCCTCGCCGACCATATTGCCGTCGGCGTCGACGTCGTGCGCCATCACCCGCACGATGCCGCTCTTGGTGTCGACGTCGATCCGCGCGTGCTGCTGATGCCCCTCGGTGTGCCGATAGGCGGTGAGCAACGCGGTCTGAATGGTCGAGATGACAGTCTCGATCGAGATGCCCTTGTCGGCCTCGATGGCGCGCAACGCCGCAATGTCGATATTCACTTGTCCAACCCCTCTACTACTTCTTCATCTTCCGACGCGTCTGCGTCCGCGGGTGCCACGCGACCTTCGGGAATCCCGCCGGCGAGTTCCAGCTCCCTCGGGTCGGGTTTCGAGAATTCCACCTGCACAACAGCTTTCTGAATGTCCGGGAGCGCGACGCGCCGAACCTCCGGGCCGGTGCGCGAGCCGATCACCACCGCGACCGAGTCGCCGTCGAGGACGCCGATCCGACCCACGACGGTCTCGTGCGCGAGATCGATACGCGCCTTGCGGCCGCGTGCCCGGCGCCAGTGCCGCTCGTGCGTGAGCGGCCGGCCGATACCGGGAGACGTGACCTCGAGCGTGTACGGCGACTCCCCGAAATCGGACACCGAATCGAAGACCTCGGAGATCTCGTGGCTCAGGTTCGCGACCGCGTCGAGTTCGAGTCCGGCGTCACTGTCCACCATGATCCGGACTGCGCTGTGCCGACCCGCGAGGGTGACTGCAACGTCCTCCAAGTCGTAGCCCTGGCGTTGCACCAGATCGGAGATGAGCTCCGTCACCCTCTCCTTGGATGGAACCGGCATCGGGGAAGCTCCTCGTTTCAGTTGTCGCTCGTCGTGTTCGTGGTCTGGCAGGTCATCGTGCTGCGCACGCAGCACCGCGAACCCGCCGGGACGGGTTCGAGCATCTAAGAGTAACGCCGATTCGAGGCATCCGTGACCAGCCCCGGTGCTCGATTCCCGGGATCGCGGCCCGACCTGGCACCATGGACCGGTGCTCATGCCCACCGTCTCCCGGCCCCCGACATCCGGTCCGGCCGTGTCCCGGCGCACCGCTCTCCGGTTCGCAGCAGCCTCGGCGTTCGGCGTCGCGAGCGTCTCCCTGCTGGCGGGGTGCGCCGACGACGCGGACTCCGACACCGAGGTCGATTCACTCGTCGCACAGTCGCGTCTGGCTCGTCGTGACGCCGCCGGCGCGGCGGCCACGATCGCGCTGCTCCCCGATCGCGGTGCGGCACTCGAACTCGTCCGCGCCCAGCGCACCGCACACGCCGACGCACTGGACGCCGAAATCGCTAGGGCTGCAGGAACTTACCCGGACGGTGCCGCACCGACCACGTCCGCTCCCCCGTCGACGACACCGACCGCTCCGGCGCCGCCGCCCGGTCTCGATCAATTGCGGGCCGACCTGGCCGAGTCGCAGCGCAGCGCAGCCGATTCGGCGCGCACACTGACCGCCTACCGGGCGGGGCTCTGCGCGTCGATCAGCGCCGCGTGCGGAACGTATCTGGCGGTGGTGCTGCCGTGACGACACCCACCGAAGCCGAGGGTAAGAGCCTCGCCGACGCGCTGACCGCCGAACATTCCGCGGTGTTCGCCTACGGAGTGGTCGCCGCATTCTCGAATCCCACCCGGGCCACCCAGGTGGCCACCGCCGCCGCGGCCCACCGGGCGCGCCGGGACGGGCTCCTGGACACGCTGACCGCGGCAGGGCTGACGGCCCCGCCCGCCGAGGCGGGCTACACCCTGCCGTTCCCGGTCACCGATCCGATCACGGCCGCGCAGCTGGCGGCCCAGGTCGAGGCCGACACCGCCGTCGCGTGGCGGGCCGTCGTCGAACACGGTGAGACGGAGGACACCCGCACGCTCGGCGTCACCGCGCTGACCGAGGCGGCCGTCCGGGAGGCCACCTGGCGCGTGGCGCTCGGGACCGATCCGGTGACCGACCCGTTCCCCGGCGGATCCTGACGACGCGCAGCTTCCCGCCCACCGGGATTCTGCATCCACGCGGCGCGTTCCCGGCCTAGCGTCTCTCCCGACACGGTGAACGGCAACGGGAGGACGGCGGCGTGGACGAACGCTCGGTGGAGCAGCGTCTGGCGGACCTGGAGCGGATCGACGCGATCAAGGCGCTCAAGTACCGCTACTGGCGAGCGTGCGACGGCAAGGATCCGGACGCGTTCCGTGCCTGCTTCGTCTCGACCGGGGCGTCGATCGACTTCGGTCCGCTCGGCCGGTTCGACGACGCCGACCGGCTCACGGACATCTTCCGCAGGATCGCGCTCCACGAAGTGGACGGCAAGCACGTGATCCTCGACATGCACCACGGCTTCCATCCGGACATCGTGATGCACAGCAACACCGAGGCGTCGGGCGCGTGGACGCTGAAGTTCCGCCAGGTCGATCTGCTGAAGGGGACGGAGACCGTGTCCTCCGGCGAGTACGACGACGCTTACCGTCTCGAGGACGGCGGCTGGCGAATGTCACGATGCCACTTCACCACTCGATGGTCGATCACCCGCCCGCTCACCCAGGACACGGTGGTCGTCCAGTGAGCGCCGGGGTAGCCCTGGTCACCGGGGGGAGCCGCGGCGTCGGCAAGGGTGTGGCGACGGCGCTGGGAGCCGCCGGGTGGACCGTCTACGTC
>NZ_JBFUGT010000439.1:0-4233 GCF_056402775.1 Rhodococcus sp. P3_B8 | reverse complement strand
TTCGTGGCGCGCCACGTGGTGCTCGTGCTCATCGCCTGGCATATGTGGCATGAGAAGCGGCTGGTCGCTCTGTGGTCGGCCCTGTGCGCACTCGTGGGCCTGGTCGGCGCCGGCCTCATGCTGGGACAGGCGCTCCATTTCGGCCTGGGGGAGCGTCTCGCTCTCTACCCGCTGCCGATGTGGATGGCCGTGACCGGCATGGCGGTCCTGATGGCGCTGGCACGCCGCACGGTGTTTCGCAATGTCGAGTTCTCGCTGCGTGCACTCCACCCACGCACCGCCACTTCGCGGCCAGCTACCGCGATAAATTCCATGTGGCGGTCCCTGGGCCGACATCCGGTCTCTGTCCCTTGGAGGAGGGCAGCACCTTCGAACAACCGCACGGTACGGCGATGAACGCCCTCCGCGCCACGCCCGACACGTGCAGGGCGGGTCCGTGGTCGGCACGAACGAACACACTGTGAGTGTCTGAACAACCGACACGCGAGATCCTCGACTGGCGAACACCGGCACAGGTTCTGCCCGAGATTCTGGCACCGTGAACCGACAGTGTTGCGACCACCGCTCGAATGCGCCGTACTCTCAGTTTTGACCCCCTGCACACTGCTTGACGCGAGTCGAGTCGGGGGAGACGAAGGATGTGGAAGATTGGGCTGAGATTCGTCGTCTGCTTCGCACGGAAGAATTGCCGATTCAGGTGGGACAGTCTTCCTGTCTATGCCGACGACCGTGATCGCCGCCTGCCAGTGCTTGCGCCGGGTGTTGTTCGCTGATCCTCCCGGTGCCCTGACTGTGTGGTGACGAACCGGGACCGAATTGACACCGTCCCTGGGGCGACTCGCCCAGGCGTGGGAGGTCGATCCGTTATCGTCTACGGATGAGCGATGACGCGACTCCGTCCAGTCCAACCCGCGCTCCGACGAGCACCCGGCGGGCGGTGCTCAACACGATGAAGGGCTCGGCAGGAAACCTCGTCGAGTGGTACGACGTGTACATCTACACGGTCTTCGCCACGTACTTCGAGGCGCAGTTCTTCGACGAGAACGACGCCAACTCCACGCTCTATATCTACGCGATCTTCGCGGTCACCTTCGTCATGCGACCGGTGGGGTCCTGGTTCTTCGGCCGGTTCGCCGACCGTCGTGGCCGCAAGTCCGCCCTGATGCTCAGCATCACCATCATGTCATCGTGCTCCTTCGTGGTGGCGGTCATGCCGACGCGCGAAATCATCGGGTATTGGGCGGCGGTGGTTTTGRTCCTCGCTCGGCTTGTGCAGGGATTCGCCACGGGTGGGGAGTACGGCACCTCGGCGACGTACATGTCCGAAGCGGCGACCGCGAATCGGCGCGGCTTCTTGTCGTCTTTCCAGTACGTGACCCTCGTGGGCGGCCACGTGCTCGCGCAGTTCACGCTCCTGATCGCGCTCAGCGTCCTCGATGTCGAGGCGTTGGAGGATTGGGGATGGCGGATCGGCTTCTTCATCGGCGGCATAGCCGCACTGGTCGTGCTGTGGATTCGGCGTTCGATGGACGAGTCGCTCAGCGAGTCGCATCTGAAGGCCATCCGTGCGGGTGAGGACCGGACGGCGGGTTCCTTGACGGCGTTGTTCACCAAACACTGGCGTCCGCTGCTGCTGGTGTTCCTCATTACCGCGGGTGGCACGGTCGCGTTCTACACCTACAGTGTCAACGCGCCGGCGATTGTGAAATCCACCTTCGGGGCCGACAATGCGCTGACGGCAACGTGGATCAACCTGCTGGGGTTGATCTTTCTGTTGCTGCTGCAGCCGATCGGCGGCCTCGTCAGCGACCGCGTCGGGCGCAAGCCGCTGCTGATCTTCTTCGGTGTGGGTGGTGTCCTCTACACCTATGTGCTGCTCACCTTCCTTCCGCAGACCACCTCGCCGCTGATGGCGTTCGCGCTGGTCGCGGTCGGCTACGTCATCCTCACCGGGTATACCTCGATCAACGCGATCGTGAAGGCGGAGCTGTTCCCCGCCGACATCCGTGCCTTGGGTGTGGGCCTGGGATATGCGCTCGCGAACTCCATCTTCGGCGGTACGGCGCCGGTGCTTTTCCAGGCGTCAAAGTCGGCCGGTCACGTCGGTTGGTTCATCTTCTATGTGACGGTAGTGATCGGGGTCAGCTTGCTGGTCTACATCTTCGGGCTGAAGAACAAGGCGGTCACGGTGCTCGATCGCGAGCAGGGGAGCGCTTGGGCCGTGCCCGTGTCTTCAGGTCCCCGCTGAGCTGATTCCCGCGGTCCGGGTTCCGGGAGATCGGTGACGGCAGTGCTGGCCCGTGCTGGCCGAATAAGTGCCCGGCCGGCGCACCGAGCCGCTCGGTTGAAAATGGCAGCAGTTTGCGAATGGCAGTCCCTGCTCGTGGCGGAAAGAAACAGCCGCGAGTGTCGCGCCGGAACCTCTCGGTCGCCATCGTGCCCCGTGCAGGTGTCCTGAAGGTCGGGTCTATTCTGATTCTGGACGGGACGACCGACTCGCCATCACCGGCGGTGAGATGGACGGTCCGAAGTCGGAAAGGTTGTTGGCCTCTAGGCACTCTCGCAGAGTAGGCGTCATTTCGCGGCGAGGCGGAGCTGTGCGCCACAGGTCCGTCTCGAATGGGAAGATGGATTCGCGCCGTCGACGTTCGAGATCCTTGACAGGCTTCACGGCGGGCGAGGCCAGCGGCGGCGAGACCGGTCTCGGTATCGTCAGTGTCCCGGAGGGGCGACGACGTGCGACACCCTCGAGTAGGGCGACAGCGCCGATCGCGGTGACAACCGCCACGGTGAGCCCCCAGCGCTGTAAATCCTCCAGCGATGCCGCGCCGGCCGCGTGAAGCGACGTCGCGAACAGCGCACCGGCGGCCGCGACCGCAACGAGCGTGGACCGCCGGTCTCGGCCGGAGGCGGCAGCGTGGTGCAGGAGACTGCTTTCAGCACTGTCACACAGCTTACCGAGATCGGTATGTAGGAGAGCGATCTCGTCGGCGGTGCGGTGGACCAGCGTTGATCGAAGGTGTGTCGATGCGATCCGTGGCGGGCATCGATGTGCACTGGTGAGATGTGTTTGCAGAAGCCGTGTCTCGATCATCCGTGTGCGGGCCGCCGCGATGTCGCCGAGGCCCGCGAGCCCGCCGCGTTCGCACAGGTGGCGGCGGTTGCGCAGGAGCGATAGTACGCGGCGGTGGTCCGCCGAGTGCTGGGCGCGGAGGGCGACCCAGCCGATGAGGCCGTAGAGCATGTTACGGGTGCCCCGATCGAGGTAGTCGGGACTGGTAGCGGTGGCGCCGAGGTCGACGGCGAGGACGCGGGCGTCCTCGCGAATCGCGATCCCTGACCCCGGACGCCACGGCCTGTCGGTGAGCGGGGCCCGGTGCCAGCGTAATAGTCCACGGTAGGAGGGGGACGCGGCTTCCGTGCAGGGTGTGGTGCTCGGTTCGTCGACCAGTCGCCGTACCGTATCGACCCCGTCGGTGTGGACCTCGATGACCAGGCCCTCGACGGTGTCGCGATCGGTCCGGGGAGGGCTGTGCATTGTCAGGCTGCGCAGCCGTCGGTAGACCTCGGATCTGGGCAGTCGGGTGTCCAGTCGCGGGAATACGTCGATCGGGCTCGCCTCGGGCGTCAGTCCGAAGGGTCGAAGAAATGCTTCGATGGCGGTCCAGAATTCGGGGCTACCGTCGCCGCGGAGCGGGTCATGATGTCGGTCGATCAGACCGCCGGTGCGGTCGGGGGCAAGTTCCTCGCAGGCCAATACGAGTCCGTTGCCAGGAACCTCCCACAGTGACAGGCACGTTGCCGGTGGGCCGACGTACGGGCGTTGCGGGCTGTCAGGCGCGCGCTGGTTATCGAGTGCGATGCCGAAGGTTATCGGTGGACTGCTGCGGTCGACGATGTGTCGGAACGCCAGCAACTGTGCGTGGGGTCCATCGTCTCCGGTGGTGGTGGGGGCGCTGATGCGGGCAGGCAGGAACGGTTCGACATAGTCGACCGCGGGAACCGGGACCGGGTCGGCGCTTTCGGCGATATCCAACGGCAGCAGGATGACCCGCAACGTTGCCTGGCGTTTCCTCGACGACAGTGAGGTCGGGTCAGGCCGTCGGGTGACGAGTCCCGGACGATTCATTTCTGTTTCATAGTTTCTCGACGGTCCGGCACTGCTGTGCCGACCCTGAGGGTCGGCACAGGAGACAGTGATCTCGCCGGATGTTGTGTGAGTTGCTCTTGTCT
>NZ_JBFUGT010000438.1:0-4266 GCF_056402775.1 Rhodococcus sp. P3_B8 | reverse complement strand
CCCCACCTCGGTAGACCGCAGCCGCCCGAGCAGCCGCAGTTCCTGGAAACCGTGCACATCGGAGAGCAGCCGTTCGGCCGACATCAGAATCTCGCCCGCACCCGGCACCGGATGCGCCGTGAGCACCCGCTTGAGTGCCACGAGCGCCGAATGGGTCTTCAACTGGTCGGCCCGCTGCCCGAACTGGATGTCGATCACCTGACGCAATTCGTCGAGGCCGCTGCGTTCCACCAGTTCCGCCGCCAGCGTCGGCGAGTCCTTGGTGCCCAACCGGATCAGGGTGACGGCCATCCGGATCCCGAAGAGCCCGAAGCGGTCTGCCAGCTGAGCGCGCATCCGGGCGTCCACGGGAAGCGGACTGTCCTCACGCGCGAATCGGTCGGCCGACAGCATCGCCAGGTTCAGGTCGTCCACCGGGACCTCGGCCAGATGCTGGAACGCGGTGAACTCGGCCTGACGCATCGTGCGGGCGCCGAGCGCCAGCAAACCCGCGACGGGGACGACGGCCTGGCACAGCCCGGTGCGCTCGAGTTCACCCGCGAACCGGGACGCCACTTCCTTCGCGGACATCATGGCGTCCAGGCGTCCCGCCCCCACCTCGTCGGCCCGCGACACGACACCGACCACACCGAGCGGTCCCGATTCGTCGCCCACGTGGTCGCCGATCTGACCCAGGAACTGGACGTCGGTCGCGTTGAGCGTGCGCAGCAGGTAGACCACGGCGTCGGCGCCGGACGCCTCGTTGTCGGGGGTGAGCATCTCGAGGGTGCGGGCCGAGACGTCCCGCGACAGCGAGGACGTACCCGGGGTGTCGATGATCGTCGTGTGAGCCAGGGCGGACGACGGCCACTCCACATCGAGACGGTCCACCTGGTCGGCGGTGAGGTGGCCGAGGTCGAACGTGAGATGTCCGTCCCGGCGCAGCACCGGGACGTTGGCGGAACGCTGAGCGCCACTACYGTTGTCCGGCTGGTACCACGCCGTCACGGTGGGCGTCGACCCGCTGCGGTACCAGGTGACGACGCGGGTGCACTCGGTCGCGTCGGTGGGCGCGATGTCCTGTCCCACCAGGGAATTGAGCAGAGTGGACTTGCCTGCCTTCAGCGAACCGGCCAGGGCCACCCGCAGCGGTTGTTCCAGTCGCCGGGCGCATTCGGTCAGCTGATCCCGGATCTCGGGTCTGCCCGCGTACAACTGCCGGGCGGACGCGATGAGTGCCCGGGCTTCGTGAAGCGGAGCGGCCGTCATGCCGTGACCGCTCCCGCGTCGCCTGCGACGAGTTGCGCGGCTTGCTGTTTCAATTCGGATGCGACGTGCAGATCCTTCTCGAGCTGCGCGATCCGGCGGGTCCGTTCGGTGGACTCGAGATTCGCCGCCTCCTGTGCGCCTCGCAGCGAGTCGTTGATCGACCGCAACGCCTGCTCGGCGATCGCGCTGAAATGATCGCGCAGCAAGCGCTGGATCGACCGGAGCCGATCCTTCGACTCCTTGCCCACCTGGAAGCTGGCGTCGTCGGCGAACCGGCGGATAGCGGCCTTCGCCTCCGCCCGCCGCTTCAGGATCCGGCTCTCCTTGTCTTCCCGGTACGCCTTCGTGCCGAGGAGGACTCCGGCGCCGATCGAGATCGGATTGACCAGGGCCATCCCCATCATCGTGGTGATCAGACCGAACATGAGGACACCGCCGTACGACCCGCGCATCCCGACGAGAACCTTCTGCGTGATGCCGATGCGTCCGGCCTCGAGGTCCGCGAGGGAGGCCACCGGTTCGAGGACACCGTCGACGTTCGCGACGTCCAGGTGCGGCAGTTCGACGGCACCCGTCTCGGCGAAGTGCTGCGCCACCACCTCGGCCAGCCACAGCGCACGGTCGTGGGCCCACACGAAGTTGTCGCCGATCGCGGTGGCGAATTCCTGCTCGAGCCACTGACCGAGCGCGTCCCAGTCCTTGCCGGGGTCGCCCTCGTCGACGGTCTCCTCGGCTTCCCGGGTGACGCGGCGCAACCGGTCCCGGAGGTCGTGATCGATGTCCGCGGCCAGGTCGGCGATACCGTCGCCCAGCGTCTGCTGCCACAGCGACGTCTTCTTGTGCAGCTCCTCGGCGGCGGCCTTCGCCTTCTGCAGTTCGGCGACCGCGGCCACGCCCTTCGCCGGATCACGCAGGGCGGCAAGCTCACTGCCGATCCCCAAAGTGAGATGCTCGGCCGCGGAGGACACGTCCAGCGACACGGCCCGCCGCGTGTTCGCCTCCGCCCGAGCCACCACCCGCTCGCGCAGGAACGCGTACAGGTCGACGAAACCGGATTCGGTGTTGAGTTCCTCGTCCTGCAGTCGCAGCGCGTGCGAACGCAGCACCGAGGAGATCGGGATCAGGGGAACGTCGAGACCGGCCCGCGCGAGGTGCCCGCGGTCGGCTTCGACGATCTCGCGCCAGTGCGGGTACAGGTCGGTCTTGCTGATCAGGCACGCCACCGACGGGCACAGGCTCGTGACCTGGCGGATGAAGCCGAGCTCCGGTTCGGTGAATTCCTGGCTGGCGTCGGACAGAACGAACACGGCGTCCGACGCCGGGATCAGCCCGAGTGTGCTCGCGGCGTGCGGGTTGCCGGCACCGCCCACGCCGGGCGTGTCGACCAGGACCAGACCGTCGGCGAGCAGCGGGCTCGGGACGTTGACCTCCACCCGCAGCACCTCCCGGCCCTCGGCGCGGGGCGAGGCCGGCGTGATGCCGTTCAGCTCGTCGAGCGGAAGAGGAACCCGGATCGGGTCGGCACCCGGATCGGCGAGGAGCAGTTCGGCCGACGCGGTCTCGGCGTTCTGGACGACGGTGGGGATCGCGGTGGTCTCGTCGTCGCCCACCGAGCACACGGTGAGGTTGAGGAGGGAGTTCACGAACTGGCTCTTGCCCTGCTTGAGCGGTCCGACCACGACGATCCGCATCCGCGGGTCCTGCACCCGGGTCCGGGCCGAGTCGAGGCGCTGCGCCAGATCGCCGCGACCGAACCTCTTCGCCACGTCCAGGGCCTGCTCGAGCAACGCCGTCATCGACTGGGACCCGGCTGGACTCTTCTCGGCGGCTGCACTGTCCATGAGCTTCGTTGACCCGCAATTCTTCCGACCTCTGTGCGGACACCACGTTCAGTGCACCGACACCCGACTGTGTGAAACAGCCCCGCACGCATAACGCGTCCGGGGCTGATTTCGTTACATCGTACGGCGGTTCCGGCCGCCCCGTCTGGGGGATGCCGGAACCRCCGTCTCATCACGGCTCGAGGTGATCGACCACGTCCGTGACGTCGTGCGTGGTGGCCACCGAGGTGTCGGTGTCACCGAACAGCGAGCCGTCGGTGTCGGCGTGCAGGCCCGAGTCGGCGCCGAACGCGTTGTCGGCGTCGATCGACGACCAGGTGTCGGCGCCGGTGTCGACGGCACCGCCCAGGGTGGACCCGAGTCCGCCTGCGATCGACCCGGTGGTGTCGGCCACGACCCCGCCGACCGCTCCGAGGTCGGCCGAACCGTCCGTGGTCGCGTCCGTGTCGGCGGAGCCGCCTGCCGACGCTCCACCGTCGACCGAACCGCCGGCGGACGCTCCGCCGTCGACGGCACCGCCCACTGCGGCTCCACCGTCGACCGCTCCGCCGACCGCACCGTCGAGGGCGCCTCCGACCGAGGTGCCGAGCGATCCGAGGCCACCCACGCCGCCGGACAATCCGGCGCCGAGGCCGGTGACCGCGTCGGTGGTGGCATCGAGGCCACCGGTCAGTCCGGCAGTGGCGTCGACCGCGCTGTCCAGGCCGCCTTCGATTCCACCGGCCACGTCACCGCCGACTCCGGCCGCGGCATCCACGGTGCCACCGAGGCTTCCGCCGACATTCGCGGCCGTGTCCAGGGCGCCACCGACCGTGCCACCCAGATCGGCCGCCGTGTCCAGGGCGCCACCGAGGTTCGCGTCCACGTTCGCACCGGCGTCGGCGACCGCGCCGACCGAGGCGCCTGCCTCGCCCACCGCGTCGACGGCACCGCCGACGCTGCCGGTCAGTGCGGAGCCGAGGCCCGCACCGGTTTCGAAGATTCCACCGAGACCACCGGTGAGACCGCTGGTCAGACCGGCGCCCAGGCCACCGGCCGTGTCCAGTCCGCCGACCAGGTTGGTTCCGAGGCTGCCGCCCAGGTCCGCTCCGGCGTCGGCAACCGCGCCGACACCCGCCGCGACACCGGCACCGATGCCTGCCGCGGCGTCCGCGCCGCCTGCGACGCCGCCGCCGAC
>NZ_JBFUGT010000437.1:0-4284 GCF_056402775.1 Rhodococcus sp. P3_B8 | reverse complement strand
AGTCCGATCCGGGTGCGCCGGTCGAGCAGGTCGTCGACGTCGAGTGCCCCCTCGTGGGTCACCGCGAACTCGAACTCGGCGCGGCTCACGTCGACACCCTCGGCGATCGGCGCCAGCAGTTCGGGGTCGGCGGCGGCGATCAGCGTCGCCTCCGTTCCGTAGCGGGCGAGCAGCGCCGGTGGGACCGAGACCTTCCGCAGCGCTTCGGGTGTCGCGGCACCGACGAGCGGCAGGGCCCGTGTCCGGCACGGGCCCGCGTCCAGTCCTGCCACCTCGACCGCGGCGTCGACGGCATCCTCCGCCATCTTGCGGTAGGTGGTCAGCTTGCCGCCGACCACACTGACGAGACCCGTGTCCGAGCGCAGGATGGCGTGGTTGCGCGAGAGGTCCGCGGTGGATCCGTCCCCGGTGTCGAGGAGCGGTCGCAGTCCGGCGAAGGTCCCCAGGACGTCCGAGCGCTGCAACGGAACCTCGAGCGCGGTGTTGACCGTGTCGAGAAGGAAGTCGATCTCCTGCTCCGACGCCACCGGAACGTCCGGAACAGGTCCCGGCGCGGCCTCGTCGGTCAAGCCGAGGTACACGCGGCCGAGCTGTGCGGGCAGCGCGAAGACGAAGCGATTGGTCTCACCGGGGATCGGAACCGTGAGCGCCGCGGTCGGGTTCCCGAGCCGCTCGGCCGGGAGCACCAGATGCGTGCCGCGACTGGGCCGCAACGTGATCGCGGGATCGATCTCACCCGACCACACGCCCGCCGCGTTGACCACGGCGCGCGCCCTGATCGATTGTTCCGAGCCGGTCAGCTCGTCGCGCAGGGTCGCGGACGTCCCGGTGACGTCGTACGCGCCCGTCCGGGTGAGCACCTTCGCACCGTGGAGCGCGGCGGTGCGCGCGAGGGACACCACGAGTCTGGCGTCGTCGATGAGCTGGCCGTCGTATGCCATCAGGCCGCCGCGCAGGCCTTCCCGCCGAACCGCGGGGGCGAGTTCGACCACCCGGTCGGCCCGGACCGTCCGTGATCGCGGCAGGACCGACGACGGCGTGCGGGCACTTGCACGCAGCAGGTCACCGGCCAGGAAGCCCGTGCGGACGAGGGACTTGCCGAACAGCGTCGTCGAATCGAGGACGGGCACGAGCTGCGGGAGAGCCCGGACGAGGTGGGGGGCGGTGCGGGTCATGAGGATTCCGCGTTCGACCGCGCTCTCGCGAGCGATACCGACGTTGCCCGATGCCAGGTACCGCAGCCCGCCATGGGCGAGTTTTGAACTCCACCGGCTGGTCCCGAACGCGAGGTCCCGCTTCTCCACGAGCACGACGTCGAGGCCGCGTGACGCCGCATCGAGAGCGACACCGACGCCGGTCACTCCGCCGCCGATCACCAGCACGTCGACGACTGCACCGTCCGACAGCTGGTCGAGTTCGCGCGCTCTTCGCGCGGCGTTCAGAGCCGACGAGCGGCTCACGGGCGGCGTGTTCGGGTGGTTCACCGGTCTCCTCGATCTGTCGGGTGGGTGTCGGCGGCGTCCGGTGCCAGATAGGCGCCGACAGCGTGCCGGAGTTGCTCCGTCAGGGCGTCGCCGGGAAGTTCCTCGGCCACCATCACGGCCGACTGGACGGCAGACTGTGCGATGAGCAGCACCATCGTGGCGATCTGACGGCTGTCCCCCGCGCGGATCGAGCCTTGGTCCTGACCCGTCGACACCGCGAACGCGACCTGGTCGATGATCGCCCGCTGGCTCGTACCGAGCCGCTCGAGGACGTAGGTGGTGAACAGTTCCTGATCCGAACGCAGGATCTTCACGAACAGCGGATGGTCGCGAACCTCGGTGGACACGTGGACCACGGCGTCGACCAGCTGGYGGTGGACCGATTCCTCGGCGGAGAATTCGGGCATCACCGCAGCGATCTCACGGGTCATGAGATCGGCGACCACGGCCCTGGTGTCCGACCAGCGGCGATAGACGGTCGGCCTGCTGACGCCGGCGCGCCGGGCGACCTCCGCCAGCGTGGTGCGGCGCAGTCCGAAATCGAGGATGCACGAGCGTGCGGCGTCGAGAATGGAGTCCTCGACGCTCGCTGCGGTGTCGTCACGCGACGGAGAATTACGAATAGACATTGTGTGTAACACCGTAACGCATGAATCCCCCGCCGGCACCGAACCGGCACTCGAAACACATCACCAGGCCCACACGATGCCCGCCGCACCCCTACCCCGGCCTCGGCCTCGGGGATGCGAGCAGCGCAGTCGGGATCGGAGGGCGGGTGACAAGGAGAGGTTGCGCGTCGGAGAAAAGCCGAGGGCAACCACGCAATGATTCGGATAATTATGGCGTTCCGTCCGGGTCGGATTCTCGTGCGAGGGACCGGAGCGCCGCCACGATCGTTCTCGCTCACGGCCTCAGCCGAAGAAGTAGAGCTCGAATCCCACCGCGCGTTCGGCGTCGAATCCCGGTTGCGGCCCGGTCACCATCTCGACCTGTGCCCTCGCCTGCCGCCCCACCGGTACGTCGCTCAGCGCCTCGAGGTAGCGGACGTGCTCGGCGAGCGAGAGCACCGCCCGATCCACCGTGTGAGTGACGTCCACCGCGTGAGTGGGTGTCATCGTGTTGACGGCGACCCAGCGGACACCGCGCCACGGCGGCAGCCCCGACTCCCCCAGCTCGGGAAAGATCCACTCGTTCGCGGCATCCGCGGTGGCGTCGAGAACGGATCGGCCGAGTGCGCGGTGGTCCGCACTGTTCAGCTGCCCGGGCCCCCAGGTGTCCGCGAAGTTGGCCGTCACCACGAGATCCGGGCGATGACGACGGATCGCCGTCGCGAGATCGCGGCGGAGCGCGAGACTCTCCACGAGAGTGCCGTCGGGGTACCCGAGGAACTCGACGTCGGTCACCCCCACCACGGCCGCGGAACGTCGCTCCTCCGCCTCCCGCAGCGGGCCCGACTCCGTGGGGTGCAGGCCCGCGATCCCCGCCTCCCCGCTGGTGGCGAGCACGTAGCGAATGTCCTTGCCCTGCTCGGTCCAGCGCGCTACAGCCGCCGCAGCGCCGTATTCGATGTCGTCGGGGTGCGCGACGACGACGAGCCCACGATGCCAGTCCTCGGGTACCGGTTCCATGGGTAGAGCATGCCTGTCAGCTCCGCGTGATGTCCGATTTCTCGCCGGATCCGGACATCGCCTTGATCAACAGGTACACGCCGAACACCACGGCGCTGACCACGAGAATCCAGAACAGACCCTTGACGAGGGCACCGACGACCGCCAATGCAATCCAGATCGCCGCGACCGCCAGAACAATCTTCCAGAACATGATTTCCTCCACTCACGTCTCCCCGATCGATTTCTGCGCCCGACATCTGGTCGACCCCACTTATCGGGTACGCACACCAGCGTGGCACGGCGGAGCGGGTAAATCACCAGGTCAGCGTAAAGATCAGGGAAAGATCAGGGTTCTCCCCCACACGATGTCCCGGAACTCAGAAGTCACCGGTCGGGTCGATCGACGACATCAGCGGTAGCGGCGCACGATGTCGTCGATCTCGCCGAGAGCCGCCGCGAGGCCGGCGAGCTTTTCCGTCGCCGACACCAGTTCAGCACGCTCGTACGCCAGTTCGCCGACGGCACTCGTCGTTCCGGGAACGGCGACCTCGGCGGCCGCGGCCACCAGTTCTTCGAACTGGTCGACGCCGTCGTCGAGTTGCGCGGCGGCGGAGGCGATCGCCCGGTCAAGCGGTGCGGCCGCGGCCCGGCTCCCCCGCGCGGCGTCCTCCATGGACGTGATGTCGAGGGCGACCGCCTGGAGGGCTGCGGCCGCCGAGCGGGCCGTGGAATGGGTGTCCTCGATGTCCTCGCCGCTGATGCTCCCGGACCGGGACAGCACGCCGAGGATGCCGTGCAGTGCCCGTTCGCTGTGCACGAGTCGCTCCATCGGTTCCCGGGCGGCCGAGGACGGCCCCGGAAGCACCCGACGGGCAGGCAGGCCCGGTGGCAACGTCACGGCGTCGAGCTTGCGGTAACGGCTGACTGCCAGCACCGCGGGGACCGCGAACACGACTGCGCCGCCACCAGCCATCAGCATCGACCACTCCGGTGCCGCCATCAGGGCGAGACCCGCGGCGCCGGTGGCCGAGGATCCGGACACGATGCCGTAGCGCTTCGCGCGGCGCCGGGCGCGCCGCTTCTTCCGCAGCAGCCGTTCCCGGGGGTCACGCCACCTCTGCGCCGCGTCCGCGACGGACTCACCGGCGTCGCGCAGCGCGCCCTGGATCCCCGCGAGCCCGGACACGACA
>NZ_JBFUGT010000436.1:0-4307 GCF_056402775.1 Rhodococcus sp. P3_B8 | reverse complement strand
CGTCCGATGCGGGTGTGGCTGCGCGGGCGGCGATTTCGGCCGAGCGGACCACGCCGTCGATGTCGGCGGCGTCGACGGAGGCGGACGTGACGATGCCGACCCTCGCGTCCTCGCCGGCCCGGACGATCGAGATGACGGTCCAGCTGCGCGACGTGGACACCCCGTTGGTGGTCATCGAGTTGCCTGCCCACCGCAGGGACGCCTCGCTGGCATCGGTGACGATCACGATGGTCTCGTCCACGGTGGCCCGGGCGAGGACCTGCTCCACGAGTTGCTGCGGTGCGATCATCGGCCGCCTTCCGTCCGAGTGTTCAGTACGTTGACGCCGCGGAAGWGTGCCGACGGGCAGCCGTGGCTGACGGCCGCGACCTGGCCGGGTTGCGCCTTGCCGCAGTTGAAGGCGCCGCCGAGCTGCCAGGTGGAGCGGCCGCCGACGGCCTCCATCGAACCCCAGAAGTCCGTGGTCGTCGCCTGGTACGCGACGTCGCGGAGTTGCCCGTCGAGCTTCCCGCCGCGGATGCGGTAGAACCGCTGACCGGTGAACTGGAAGTTGTAGCGCTGCATGTCGATCGACCAGGACTTGTCGCCGACGACGTAGATTCCGTCCTCCACACCGGAGATCAGGTCGTCGGTGCTGCGGTCGGTGTCGGGATCGGGCTGCAACGACACGTTGGCCATCCGCTGAATGGGGACGTGATGCGGCGAGTCGGCGTACGAGCAGCCGTTGGAACGCGCCAGCCCGAGCCGGGGCGCGAACGCCCGGTCCAGCTGGTAGCCGACGAGAATCCCGTCGGCCACCAGGTCCCAGGACTGGGTTTCGACGCCTTCGTCGTCGTAGCCGATCGTGGCGAGACCGTGCCGCTCGGTGCGGTCCGCGGTCACGTGCATGATCGGCGTCCCGTAGCGCAGCGTGCCGAGCTTGTCGGGGGTGGCGAACGACGTGCCGGCGTACGCGGCCTCGTAGCCGATGGCGCGGTCGTACTCGGTGGCGTGCCCGACGGATTCGTGGATCGTCAGCCACAGGTTCGTCGGGTCGATCACCAGGTCGGTGGGGCCGGGTACCACGGTGGGGGCCTTCACCTTCTCGGCCAGCAGGTCCGGGATCCGGGTGAGTTCGTCGGTCCAGTTCCACACCCCGTCGCCGGCGACGTACTCCCATCCGCGGCCGACAGGGGGAGCGAGGGTGCGCATCGTCTCGAAGACGCCGGCCGACTGGTCGACGGTGGTGGCTTCGAGTTGCGGATGCAGCCGCACCCGCTGCTGCACGATGGACGATCCGGCGAGATCGGCGTAGAACGTCTGCTCCTTCACCTGCAGGCATCCGGCGGTGACGTGGTCGACGCCGTCGGATCCGAGTAGCCTGCGGGAGTATTCACCGAGCAGCGAGATCTTGTCCGAGGCGGGAACTTCGAACGGATCGACGTCGTAATCGGACACCCAGTGGACATCCGTGTGCACCGGTTCGGCGGCGAGTTCGACGTGCTCCCGGTTCAGTCCACGCAACGCCCGGGCGACCGCGACGGCCTGTTCCGCGGTCGCGGCGGCGGTCGCCGGCGTCAGCTCGGCATGCGAGGCGAAACCCCAGGTGCCGTCGACGACGACACGCACCGCGAAGCCGAGTTCGCTGGTGTCCACCGCCGACTGCACCTCACCGTCGCGCAGCCGCAGCGACTGGCTGGTCAGCCGATGCACGCGCAGGTCGGCGTGCGACGCACCCGCCGCGCGGGCAGCGGCGAGTGCCGCGTCCGCCAGCGAACGCAGGGGGAGGGCAAGGAATTCCGGATCAACCTGTCGTGGAGCCGTCACCTGGACCACCGTAGTCGGTCGCTCAGCCGAATTGCTGCCAACCCAACCGGATCACCATCGCGATCACCACGATCAGCAGGGTGATCCGGACGAATCCGGCGCCCTTGCTCAAGGCCATTCGCGAACCGATGACCGCGCCGATCACGTTGCAGACAGCCATACCCAGACCGAGTGCCCACAGCACGTGGCCGGTGGCGGCGAAGAACACCAGCGCACCGAGATTCGATCCCAGATTGATCACCTTCGCCATCGCCGCGCTGCGCACGAACTCCGTGCCGAGGAACGTGGCGAAGCTGATGATGAGGAATGTTCCGGTGCCCGGCCCGAACAGGCCGTCRTAGAAACCGAGGAGCCCGGCAGACAGCAGGACGACTGCGACGACCTTCCGCCGTGTCGGCGGATCCTTCGCCAGCGTGGTCCCGAGCTGCGGACGGATCGTCACGAAGACGGCGACGCCGACGAGTACCGCCATGATGAGCGGGATGAAGACGTCCTTGTCGATGCGCGACACCGTTGCCGCGCCGAGCGCGGACGCCACCGCCGCGAGTAGGCCGGCGGGAACCAGCAGCCGCCAGTTCATGGGGATCCGGCGCGCGAACGTGACGACGGCGGCGGAGGTGCCGGTGAACGCGGTGAGCTTGTTGGTGGCCAGCGCCGCCTGCGGCGTCAGCTGCGGTGCGACGAGAAACAGTGCGGGAATGAGGATCAGTCCGCCGCCGCCGACGACAGCGTCCACCCACCCGGCGGCCGTCGCGGCGGTGAGAAGAAGCGCCCAGTCACCCACATTCATGGTGCAGACTCAACCACACCCACCCTGAGGTACTTACGCTGTGCACATGCGGAGGTTCAGTCTGTGGCTGCGAGGAAAGCCGACGGTTGCGGACTCGATGTTGGCGGCGATCCTGTTCACCCTCGAGGTGTTCGTGTTCACCGCGTCGGGAGACCGCTCGCCGTGGGTGCAGCTGGTCATGGGTTTCCTGCTGTGCCTGCCGATCGCGTGGCGTCGGAAGTACCCGCGGGCGGCGGCCGGTGCCGTTCTGGTGACGTCGATCACGATCACCTTCATCAGTTATTCGATCGGTGACCTCGACGCCGAACATCCCGGTCTGCTGGCCCTTGCCGTTGCCCTCTATACGCTCGTCGCCTACGTCGACCGCCGCACGGCCGCGGTGTACGCGGTGGGCCTCGCCGTCGATTCGGCCCTGTCGATCTGGTTGCTGGAACAGGAACTGGTGGCGGCCGGACTGTTTTCCGTCCTCGTCTTCGCGCTCTCCTGGATCACAGCGGAGTTCCTCGGCGCCCGCCGGGCCTACGACGAGGAGGTCGCCGCACGCCTCGTCGTCGCCGACTACGACCGGGATCGCCGCGCCGAGGACGCGGTGGCCRCCGAGCGGACCCGGATCGCCCGGGAACTGCACGACGTGGTCGCGCACGCCGTGAGCGTGATGATCGTGCAGGCCGACGGCGCGTCCTACGCCCTGAAGACCAACCCCGACATCGCGAAGCAGGCGCTCACCAACATCGCGAGCACCGGGCGGGAGGCCCTGGCGGAACTGCGGCGCACCGTCTCGCTGTTGCGCACCGAACCGGCGACCGACGACATGCCCCAGCATGGCACGGCCGGCCTCGCCCGAGTGGTCGACATGATGCGCAGCGCCGGCCTGCCCGTGGAACTCGAACTGACGGGGGAGCTGGACGACATCAGCCCCGCGGTCAGCCTCGGCGTCCACCGGCTGGTCCAGGAATCGCTGACGAATGTGCTGCGGCACGCCGGGGAACGTCCGCGCGCGAAAGTGCGGGTGCGGCGCCGCGAGACGGACGTGCTCGTCGAGATCACCGACAACGGCAACTCGTCCGGACAGTTCTCGCTCGGGTCGGGCAACGGGCTGCTCGGCATGCGAGAGCGGGTCGCCGTCCTGCACGGCACCCTCGAGGCGGGACGGCAGACCGACGGCAGTTGGCGGGTCACCGCGGAGTTGCCGCTCGAGCTGGAGGACTGAGCGGCCCCGGTCACTCCGTCTCCGGTGGCGCTGCTTCCTCCGGCTGGTCGAGGACGCTGACGGTGACGCCGTAGGGGAGGAACCGCACCGACCGGTGGGGATCCGTGTTGTGCTTGTGCGCGCGGAGCGCATCGAGTTCGGTGGCATACACCTGCTCGACACGTGCGACGCCCTCGTCGTCGAGCGTGTAGATCGCCCACACACCGTCACCGGTCTCGCCGGCCGTTTCCGGCTTCGACGCGCCGCGCGGCGAGCGGGCGAAGTCCGCGAACACGCCCGTCCACGGAATCTGAGAATCCGCCTGGTCCAGGAACCTGACGATCCGGTCCTTGACGCCCTGCAATTCCTCGCCGGCCTCACGGATCACGCGGTCGAGATCGTCGGGGTCGAACCCGAACGGCCTGTTGTCGCCCATCACTGTCTCCTGACTTCGGCGGGACATCTCCAGTGTGGCCGCGGATGCCGATCGGCGCCACGACGGTCCGCCTATCGGCATCCGCG
>NZ_JBFUGT010000435.1:0-4310 GCF_056402775.1 Rhodococcus sp. P3_B8 | reverse complement strand
GTTGCGCGCGGCGGGAGCCGTGCACGGAGAGCGGGGTGCCGCACAGCGTTCCCGATTCCCGTGCCGCCAGCACGCTCGTCCCGGCCACGCGGGATCCGGGTCCGGATCTCGGGTAGTGCGGTCGCCTCGACTGAGGTGATCAGTGATGCAGAAGAGGGCGGAAGTCACTCGTGCGGCGCTGCTGCAGGCAGCGGCAGTGGTGTTCGCCCGAGTCGGGTATGCCCGTGCCCGGCTGAACACGATCACCACCAGCGCTCACGTCAGCAAGGGCGCTCTCTACGACCACTTCAACTCCAAGGAAGAACTCGCGCGCGCAGTCATCGACGCCGGCAGCGCCCGCTTCGCGATCGCGTGCAACCCCTTCCGCACCTCCCACATTCCCGCGTTCGAAGCACTGACCGGCATCTCGTGCACCCTGCTCGATCCTGTCGTCAACGACGCCACGGTCCGAGCGGCGTTCCGCCTGATCACCGAAGTTCCCGACCGTCCAGATACCGGCACGCCGCTGCTCACCACCTGGCTGTCCGACTACCAACAACTCGCCCGCCGCGCCATCGCCGAAGGCGACCTCCACCAAGACGATCCTGACGCCATTGCCCTTCTCCTGGTCGAAACCCTCTCCGGAGCCCGCCTACTGGCCGCAGCCACCGGGCACCTCGACGATCTGCCCGTCCGGCTGACCACAACCTGGCACCTGCTTCTACCCAGCGTCTACATAGATCTCATACTATCTGCCACTCGTGTAGCAGACTGTAGAGGTGTATGTGTGTCACGGCTACCCGCATCACCGTGCGGTGGTGTGGGTTTGACCGTGTCCCACACCGACGCTTGTGGTGCAGGAACATGCTGTTTCGGAGTCACCCCCAACCACGGTGTTGCGGCAGGGAGGCTGTGGCGGACCCGGCGATGYCGTGCTCTGCTCGGGGTGGGATTGTTCTTGTCCCGGCACTTGCGCACCGGCGCATGCTCGGCGACCCGGATCGTAGGCATCTGACCACGCCGCCGGGTGACCTTGTTTCTGGCGAGCAGCGCGCGTTTGGCCAGGTTCACCCCCGCCACGTGGTCCCGGTTGCCGCCGACCCGGCAACGTGGGCACCACGCGTCGTGATAGCCGCCGGGACGTGCAAGCGGTTCGTTGCAGCCCGGACACTGTGCGGAGGAGCCTCGGGCGGGCACCGAGACCACCGTGATGCCGGCACCGGCGGCGGTGTGGGCGAGGGCGGCGACGGCTTGGCGGCGGGCGGACTGCGCGGCCCGATTGTTGTTGACCTGTCCGTGTCCGCGGGTCTCGAGGGTGGTGAGATTCTCCACCGCGATCACCTGCGCGCCGGCTGCGGCGGCGTAGTCGGTGACCTGGCGGGCGAAGTCGAAGGCCAGTTCCCGGTTGATCCTCCCCCTCTTGATACCCACCGCCGTGCGATGCTCGTCGAGGACGGCGATCTTCGCCTGCAACTCGGCGCGGACCTCCGGTAGAGCGGTGGCGGCCAGCCGTGTCAACCGGGCCGCCTTGCGGTGCAGCAGCTGGCCTTCGGCCTGCAGGCGGGCCAGTTTGATCCCGAGGCCGCGGTCGTCGTAGGTCCAACCCCGGTAATCTGAGGACAACCCGCCGGAACCCTCTGCCACGATGGCGGCGGCACCCAGAGTGGTCGGTGACCAATCCACCCCCACAGCGAYCGTGGCCGAGTTCAGGGCGGCTGCCGGGACGAGTGCGGTCGCGGCGCACCGCCACAGCAGGCCCCGGCGGTCGAGGACCAGGGTCGGCAGATGCCAATCAGTGATCGCCCTGCCGTACAGATGCGCAGGGATGGTCGCGGTCAGTCGGACACTGCGCCACTGCGCCCGCCCCGCCGGGGCGGGGCAGGTCGGCAACTTCACCGTCAACACCAGCTCACGGTCTGCCACGGTGATCTGCGCGAGTTGCTGATCGGCGGCCGACAGTTGGGCCATCGCCGCCATCCGGGGTGGTTCCTGTATTTCGGTGATCCGCAACGGGCCGGCCGGTGCCCCGCCGTCCCTGCGTAAGCGTGCGGCGAGCTGGCGTCGCACTCCTCGAGCGAAACCCGAGGGTACATCGTCGCCCGGCCCGGTCGGCGGGGACACAACCCCGGTGGCCGGATCGAATCGGGCCGACAGTGCCGTGATCGCGGTGTCCCGATAGGCCAGGGTCCGCAAGGTCGCGACCACCTGCGCCGTCACCACCCGGCTCACCCGCGACGGCAYATAGACCCCGTCCGGGTAGATCGGAGTCCAGCCGAGACGGGCCGCGGCGACATGACCTTGCGCGGGCAGCCTGCGGTCCTGCCGGTCACGGCCGGCGGCGAGCACATCGAACGTCGCCGGCTGCCACAGCCGCGACACCAACCCGGCGCCGGCCGCGGTGATCAGGTCGAGCAGCCACCCCACCCGGGTGTCGACGTCGTCGAGGCCGATCGGCTCGCCGGTCGCGTCGTCGACCGCCACATGGGCGCGGGTGGTCACCGAAAACTGCCGCGCCGCAACCGCAGTCCGACGATCCCCGCTGGTACTCATCGGTTACCCCGACCCCAACCGGGCTGCGGCATCGCCCCGGCGCCTGCGCCGATTCCGCTGCGAGCGCAGCCGGCGGCACCGGCCGGGAAGCGACACCACCAACACCCATGCAGTCATCAACCAGCTCCTCTACCAGCGRCTCATCGCCCCGATCGCGCCCAACCCGGACAGTAACCCCCACCTATGACAAGTAACGCTCGATCCGCGCCACCGACGAACCCAGCCAACCGATCTCGCCGCACCMCCCGCACCGCCGTGCATCGGCCCTCGGCKGCGTCCTCGAGCATCCCGCCGCGTCCCATCCGCTGCCCSTAGCCGCGGTCCTCGGAGGCCGGGTGCACCACACCACCGGCACTATCCCGCAGCGTCTTCTCCCGGTTCTCCAGCGATGCCTCTTGCCCGGTGGAGACAGGAACCCGGTAACACTGCGCCTCCACCCSGGCCGGCGCCACCGCCACCGAACCCGACGCGCGCCTGCCCGGGTAGACGTCCAGATCCACGCGATCAAACACCTGATGTCCCGCACCGGTACGCCGAAACCCGCAACCGACCCTCCGACGCCGCCGAACGCACACTAGCCACCGACGTGCCCAGGTACTCCGCGGCCTCCCCAATCCGCCTGCCGCAGAAAGTAGTAGATACTACGAGATAGTCATGGAATTTCGATCAACAGCGGGAAGCCTAGCGTCCCGTGCGTGCCCGACGAGTCCCTGGACTCCTCAACCGCGCACGGGTGGCGAAGCCGCAACTCCGAGGGAATAGGCGCCGACGATCTTCGGCGCGGACGTCTCGTAGAACCGGTCGAGGTCCTGGACGTCGAATCCGGCGTTCGTCACGAGGGTGGGAATGTCGCGGGTGAGGTGGCACCCACCGGCGACGGCCTTCTGGATCGGTTCGAGCCGTCGCTGCCACCGCTGGACGTTGGCGTCCGGGGCGAGACCGTGCTCGACGAAATGCAGTGTGCCGCCAGGTTTCAAGACGCGTCGGACCTCCCGGAGTGCGGCGTCGACGTCCGGGATGGTGCACATCGTCCACGTCGACAGTGCGGTGTCGAAACTGTTGTCCGGGAAGGGGAGTGACTGGCCGTCCAGACCGGACCGCTCGACCGGTGTCGTCGACGCCGCCAGCCGCTTGCCCGCCAGCTTCCAGCCGAGGTCGGCGGGTTCGACGGCGCTCACCGAATCGACGGCGGCCGGGTAGAACGGGACGTTGAGACCCGACCCGAATCCGATCTCCACCACGCGCCCATGCAGACCGGCGCAGACGCGTCGTCGCGTCGGCTCCGTGAACTTCATCCCGCAACTGATGTCGACGAGCCGCGGAACGATCCGGTCCGAGTAGAACCCCATGCCCACCTCCCAGCGAAGGGCGCTTCGCGCCCCGTGCGCCTTTGTGGTAGCTGGAGCAACCAGAAAGGCGCACGGGTGGCGGAGCCGCCTACCGCGGCGCCATGCGCAGAGCGCCGTCCATACGAATGGTCTCACCGTTGAGGTAGTCGTGTTCGACGATCATCTGGGCGAGTTGGGCATACTCTGCGGGCTGACCGAGGCGCGAGGGGAACGGGACGCCGGCTTCGAGGCCCTTGCGGTATTCGTCGGTGACGCCGGCGAGCATCGGGGTGTCGATGATGCCGGGGGCGATGGTGTTGACGCGGATGCCGAACTGCGCGAGGTCGCGGGCGGCGGGGACGGTCATGCCGTGCACGCCACCCTTGGACGCGGAGTACGCGATCTGCCCGATCTGGCCCTCGAACGCGGCGACGGAGGCGGTGTTGATGATGA